>CADBPN010000145.1 GCA_902796585.1 uncultured bacterium | reverse complement strand
TAATGGTTTATATATCATTTTTTCAACACCTGCTGCGCGGTCATGTTTTACTGATAATTTTTGTCTTGCATCTTCAACAGCTTTTTTGGCTTCTTCTGCACGTTTTGCAGCCTCAGTTTCTTTAGCTGCATTTGTTGCTTTTTCTGCGGCTTTTTCTGCTTTAGCAATTTCTTTTAAAGATTTTACTAATTTTTTATAGTTGCTTTTTTGATCCGAACAGAATGTTTCTACATATCTTTTATAGAATTCTGCCTCATCAAGATTTTTGCATTCTTGAAGTCTTTTTAAAATAATTGGTCTGATTGTTTCTTTAAGTTGTTTGTGTTGTTCTTTACTTCCGCTTTCAATTACATATCTTCCTAATGCCATAATTCCGGCTTCGGTCTTAGTTACTTGCATTGCATCTCCAATCATTCCTCTGATGCTATCTGTAAACAATGCCGGATTAGTTTGTTTTAATCCCTTTTTACCTTCTCGGTATTGTTGCAAATCAAATAATCTAGCAAATTCTGCTGATTGTGTCCCATGTACTGTCATCTTAATTTCTCCTTAAACTTACTTTATCCCCGGATAATTTATATCCTCATATTTATAAAGTATTTTTGTCATTAAAAATTGCTTAAATATAAACAATCTTTTTTTGTGCATGACGCAGAAATTCACTAAAGACGGCAAAAATTCGGCTTTACAAAACTTAATAAATTTTTTGCAGATTTATCAAAATAAAAACATTTTGTTTATTTACAAAATTTAAGTTATACTTATAAAGTTAAGAGATAATAAATGTTTAACAGAACAGTTTTTAAAAAACGAATATTGTTTGTCGGAATTCCTGATATGGCATATATCGGGCTGGATGGTCTGCTTATGGCAGGTGTTAATATAGTTGGCGTTATGGGGCCTAAAAAAGACCATAATATGTTTCAGGATTTTAAAAACTTTGTTCTTTCAAGAGGATTAAATTATATTGATTATGACGAATTAGATGAACCTCAACTTATAGAAAAAATAAAAAATTTGGATGTTGATGTTGCAGTTGTTTGTTCATTTAATTATAAAGTGCCTAAAGTATTGATGGAATCTACAAAAGATGGTTTTATCAATGTGCATCCGTCCCTTTTGCCAAAGTATAGAGGAGGAAATCCTTATTCAAGGGTAATCATGAATGGTGAAACTGAAACCGGTGTTACAATTCATTTTATGGATGAAAGTTTTGATACCGGTGATATTATTGCTCAAAAACCGTACCATATTCATTCTAAGGCAACGATGGGAACTTTATTCAACGAACTGAACGTTCTTGGAATTGAACTTTTGCTTCAAGTATTACAAATGTATGAGTTGGAACCTTTGCCGCGACTCCCGCAGCCGAGAGGGGATTTTATTTCCGGTAACGGACTTAATGAAACGGATTTATTTATTAATTATCATAATTCTGCAGAAGAAATTGAAAGATTTATAAGAGCTTTAAATCCTTTTATACTTGCAAGCACAACTTTTAGAGGCAACATGATGAAAATTATGAAAGCGGAAGTTGCATCGGATGCTTTCTGCATTCCTCATCCGGCAGGTACTGTAGCAAAAATTGAAGATGATAAATTTTTTGTAGCAACATCAAAAGGTCTTATTGTTCCTACAGTAATGCAGTTTGGAAGTTTCTTTATGGGTGATAGTAAAGATTTTATCAGAATTGTTAATCCAAAAATTGGTGAAGAGTTTAAGTAGTTTTATAATTTTATATCGTAATTTTTTAAGACAGAAAAGAGTAAAATATGGATAATTTATATTTTTTAACAGCGGGAGTTCCTTTAAAAGCCGGAAATAAAGGGTATGATGAAGGATTTAAAGTCTTAGATAATATGAATCTCGACGGATTAGAATTAGAATTTGTTCGTGGTGTTCGTATAAGTGATAAAAGCAGAGAAGTTGTCGGAAATACAAATAAAGTCATAACCGCACATGCGCCTTTCTATGTAAACTTAAATGCAAGAGAAGAGGAAAAAGTTGAAGCAAGTATTCAAAGAATCATAGAAACGGCTGTAACTACGCATGAACTCGGAGGATACAGTATAACTTTTCACGCAGGGTTTTATCTTGGTATGGAAAAAGAAGCCGTATATAAACAAATAAGAGACGGCATTGAAATAATTACAAATGAACTTGAAAAAATTGACAATAAAATATGGATTCGACCAGAAACAACCGGCAAAGCGACTCAATGGGGAGATTTAGAAGAAATTATAAGACTTTCTAAAGAATTTGAAACGGTTCTTCCATGTGTTGATTTCTCTCATCTTCATGCAAGGTATAATGGTATTTCAAATACTTATGATGAGTTTGCTGCTATTTTTGAAAAAATCGGTAATGAACTGGGCGATGTTGCTCTCAAAAATTTCCACGCGCATATTGCAGGAATTGAATATGGTGCTAAAGGCGAGAAAAAACACTTGAATCTGGAAGAATCAGATTTTAATTACAAAGATTTATTAAAAGCATTTAAAGACTTTAATATAAAAGGGGCAATAGTTTGTGAAAGTCCAAATATTGAAGATGATGCAAAATTAATGAAAGAATATTACATAAATTTGTAATTTTTCCTCAGGCTCAATATCATCTATATGCAGTAAAACTCTTTTCATTGATTAAAGTTTTTTTTATTTTTTACGTATAGAAAAGTATGAACTTACATGAAGAATGTTTACTAAAATACTTAACTAACCCCATTGATTTATTCAATTCGACAGAATTGTTGAAACTTACCAATAGTTTGCTTGAACAGAAGAAAAACGGGAGAGATTTTCTTGCAAAAAACATCAGTATTAATTATACTGGTGTATAGTTAAGGACTATTTTATTCGGGGAATCAAGAAAAGAGAGGTCATTGTGAAAAATTTGGTAAAGACTAAATGGTTTACTTACGGTACGTATATTTTACTTGTAATTGTAGTGGTTTTTCTTGGTATGATTTTATTTAAAAATAATAATACCTTTAAAAATGTTTTTGTTTCGTTTTTTAATGTTGCAGAAAACAGAACCTTTGATTACAGACAATGGATAAAAGTAAATCATAAACATCCTCTTCCTAACGACGATATTGTAATTTTAACGGTAGATGACGCGAGTTTGGAATATCTCTGGGATAAATATGGAGAATGGCCTTTACCAAGGGACATATATGCAAATTTAATTAATTATATTGAAAAACAAAACCCGCAAGCTATTATTTTCGATATGATGTTTATAAAATCAGTGAGAACCTCTCCTCATATTGATAAATATCTTACAGACACAATGAATAAATATGAAAATGTGTATGTCGGCATGAATTTTGATCATCAGCCGTCAGATGTAAGAAAACCTGAAGATATTCCTGATAGAATTCAGTATATTCTGGATAATCAATCAAACATAGACTTCAAAAAAGCAACTTATGAAAACTGCAGGTTAATTCTAAGTTCTTTGTTAAATGGTGATGTAAATATAGGTATGACAAATGTAGCAAGGGATAATGACGGAATTATAAGAACTGTTATGCCATTACTTGTATATAAGGATAAATTTTACCCGTATTTGTCTTTAAGAGCGGGGCTGGATTGTTTAAGACAAGAACGGGATAATAAAATCACTATAGACAAGAACGGTAAAATCAATGTTGCAGGAACAACAATTCCTTTGAATAAGGACGGTGAAACTTTTTTGAACTGGTATGGTGAAGCAGGAACTCATACACAGATTCCATTATATAAAGTTATTAATGAAATGGATTCCACAGATAAATCAAAACTCGGAAAGACTTATGATTTCAAGGATAAAATTATTTTAGTCGGAACAACTGCAATGAGTTTGCATGATACAAAGAGTGTCCCGATAGAAGAAAACACGTATCCGGGAGTTGAGATTCATGCAACATTCTTGAATAATATTTTGGATAACAACTTTATACAAAAAACCGGAGATATTGCAAATACGCTTATTGCAATAGCTGTGATTGCTATAGTGGGCGGAATTGTAATGTTTTCAAGTTCAACATTATTTGCATTTCTTTCTACATCGTTATTTGGAATAGCTTATTTATTTGTATCTTATTATGTTATGGAACTTTATAATTTATGGATTCCGGTAATATTCCCAATTCTTGCAATAATTTTTGCATTCACTCTTTCAATTCTTGCAAAATACTTGATGAAATCAAGAGATTTTGAATATCAATATAAGTTGGCAACGATAGACGGGTTGACAGAACTTTATAATCACAGGTATTTCCAAGATACATTGAGAAAACAAATGGATATTGCAAGAAGATATAATCAACCGGTATCACTAATTATTGCGGATATTGATTTCTTCAAGAAATTTAATGATACTTACGGACACCAAACCGGTGATGCTGTTTTAAGACAGGTCGCTCAAACTTTGACAAAAAATTCTCGTGCAACAGATTCTGTATGCCGATATGGCGGCGAAGAAATGAGTATTATAATGCCTAATACCTCTGCAACAGAAGCGTTGAACTTGGCAGAGAGAATTTGTAAAGCTGTTGCGGAAAAGCCATTTCATATAACTCCTGTAGAGACAGCACAAGTTACTATCAGTTTGGGACTTGCTACATTTCCGGAAAATGCACAAACTCCGCAAGATTTAATAGAATATGCTGATAAAGGTTTGTACTACGCAAAAGAGCATGGTAGAAATCAAGTCGGCAGATATTAATTATGTATTTAAAACTAATGCCAGTCAAAATTTATAGACGGGCATTTGCTTATTTATTGAAATATTTGTTTATTTTACTTTGCTTTTTATTTTTTCGGCAACTTTTTTACAGCGCATTTTGTCAATTTCTTCCATAACTTGATTAACGACAACTTCCCAAGCGCCGGAAGTAGGTGTTTGGAATGGCTTAATGCTTTTATACCAAGCAATGTCTTCTCCTTGAGTTTTAAACCATCTCCATTCAACTATTCTGTTAAACAGTCCGAATGTTTTTATACCTAATGCACCGGCAAGGTTCATGACACCGTTATCCGTTGTTACCATTAAGTCCATACAATTCATCGCACAAGCTGTGTCTTCCCAGTTTTTAAATGTGTTACCGAGCCTTGTAAATTGTGCTTGCGGAGGAACTCTGTCCATTTGATGAGATAAGTCATCAACTTGAAAACTGTATATTTCCACATCAGGAAGTTCCATAAGCGGATATAAAAATCTCAGCGGAATATCTCTGTCTGTCTCTTTACTTGCTAATGTTCCTTCATAAGCGATACCGATTTTAATTTTTTCGCTGTCTTTAATATATTTCTTTTTATATGCATTGACTTTTGTTTTCGGAACACGAAGATATCCTTGAGATTTTGGTATTGTATCCGGTTTTGTTTCGCATACAATCGGTAAGTCCATCATCGGAATCCAATAATCGTAATTAAGTTTTGGAATATCTGCTTCCGAATATACTTCTACACCGAGTTTAGAATCCTTGAATAAATCTATTAAGCCATTCTGAACTACAAGAACGACATTTTTGCATCGTTTTTTTAAGTCATCTATAAATCTTACAAACATTATAGAATCGCCAAATCCTTGTTCAAAGTGAACAAGAATATTTTTATCTTTAATATCTAATTTTATATTCCATCTTTTTTTCTTTGAAGAGAAAATTTGCGGGAAAGAAACATTGTTCAAATCTTCTTTTTGGAATCTGTGCTGCAAGAATTTGAACCCTTCGGAGAATCGTTTATGCCTTACCAAGTAAGCTCCGTAAGCGTGTAAGTCGGAGTGAGTAGGGTTAAGGTACATTAATTTCGCGTACATTTCATCTGCTTTTTGTTCTTCATCAAACTTGCCGTATACATAAGCAAGATTCTTAACAACAATTCTGTTGCTCGGTGCAAGTTCATACGCTTTATTCAAGTATTCAATTTGTTTTTCTTTAAATTTGTCTTGATAGCATGTTGAATACAAATGACCAAGCATGTTATATATTGAGAAATTATTTTTGTTTTTAATTAAAGCTTTTTCGTAGTATTCAATAGCTTTTTTGTTATCTTTTATATCTGTATAAGTAAGATCTGCAAGATATACGTATACATCTTCTTTATCGGGAGAAATTTCTTCAAAGCGTTTTAAGAATCTTATTGCCATATCAGCATTTCCTAATGCTTTCATGCAAAGTCCGATATTTTTGTATACGTTAATCGGGAATCCGGTATATTTCATCATGTCCCGATAAACTTCGACAGATTCTATGTATTTTTTTTCGGAATAAAGTTTTTGAGCGTAATTTAGTGCATAATTAAGATACTTGTTTGTAGTATCATTTTTTTCAACTTCATCAGTAATTTCGGGAATTATTTCTCTGAAAATTTTCAGCCCTTGTTCTATTTTGTTATTTTTGCAATAGAATTCGGCCATCGCAACGTCAAGTGAATTAACTAAGTCTTTTGAGTTGTCAATAGGAATTTCTTTTTTTATTACCAATCTTTTAGAAACTTGCATACATCTCTCTCCGTTTTTCTTTTGATAATACCATATTTAAATATTAAAGAAAATACAGTCTACAAAGTATTATTTCTTTTTATTTATCTGCGATTTTTTTAAATAGTCATTGATTGTTGGTGAAATTGAGATATTTTGAAGCATCATGTTATATTTTTTTAAATCCCCAATGTTCGAAGCTTCTTCCAGTAAATCTCTTCTTGTTGAAATCATCATTCTTGAATCCATGGATACATCTTGATTATTTTTAGAGTCAATTTTTTGTATTACTGAATCTATGTCCGTAGATGTTGTTAAACCATATTTTGAAGCTATTTGCTTAACAGAAGCTCCTGCTTGAAGTCGATATAACCATTGAACGGAATATTTATCATTAGGAGAAAGTGACGCAATACCGTATTGATGGGGTGTATACATAATGTCAGTCTTGTAGGGGCTGTGGTTAAGTCCTATTGCGTGACCGACTTCGTGCAGAATCGTATGGTAAACCTCAATATCGTTATCATACTGTTGATGGATTCTTCCGTCGGTAAGTCCGATTTGTACTTCTGCTCCGTACAGCCTGCCTTGCGCATCCCAATTAAAGTAACAGTGTCCGAGAGCTTGCCTGTCTACTCTTTTCCAATCAACATTTATGTTTGATTCCAGTAATGTATTTGTAATTCTGAAATGCAGCTTCCCTCCGGTTGCCGACGACCAAACAGAAAAGGCATCCATAACCATTTTTCGATATTTTCCGTCTTCTCCGGGTTTGGAATAAAATTTCATAGGTGCGATATAAACATTTAGATTGCTAATGGGCCAACGCATTATCGCACCGTTTTTTACACTTCCGTTAAGATATGTGTGTCTTTGCATAATGGTAGTATACCATAATAGCGTATTCTTGGGCAAGTTCATATTGAAATTGGAAAATAATCAACCTCCCTTGGGGGAGGATAGAATTTCAAAATTCGTTAGAATTTCAGAAATTCTTGGAGAGGGTAAAAATAATCAACACACAAAAATAAAAACTGTAAAAAAAGAAAAATAGTTACCATCTCTGCGAATCTGTATGTCGCTAATCGCTCCGACAGCTTCGTTCTCTCCCGGGAGAGATAGACTGTTTGCGAATCTGTACGTCACTATCGTTCCAACAGCTT
>CADBPN010000144.1 GCA_902796585.1 uncultured bacterium | reverse complement strand
CCTCTTAAATGGTGGGCGTTAGAAGACTCGAACTTCTGACCCTCTCCTTGTAAGGGAGACGCTCTACCAACTGAGCTAAACGCCCATACACCATTTTCTTTTTTTACTTTATCAGTTGGTAGAGCGTCATATCTTAGAACCGTTCGGCTCAACCATCTGATATCTATATCATTCGCCTAACCCGATGCCCCACTATGGCAACTGAGCTAAACGCACTTCTTTCGGGATTACTCAAAGTTAAATTTCATTTACCCCTGAGCTAAACGCCCTCAAGCAATTACTATCATACATGTTAAATATCTAAAGTCAAGAGATTTTCTATCCGGCATTAAGCCTTTATTACTTCTTTTGTTTTTATAGCAAAAAATTTTTTTAGAAGATTTAATAAATATATAGAGAAAACTTCAAACAATGAATATAAGCAAAACAAATAATACATTTAAAGGATATGATGTGATTCCGCTTAGAGCCCTATATATGCAAGGACTTAGAACACAAGGTGAAATAAATATTTTTCGCGAGATAAAAAGGATTACAGATAAAGAAGGTCTAAATTTATTTCTTAACCAAGATTGCTGCAATATTACCGAGCAATTCAGTAAAAAAGCTGATTTTGAGAAACATTTATCTATTTGGGGACAAGATACAAAAGCTTTTGTATTGAACAAACAAGGTAAAACAATATTATGGAACACTAAAGAATCACTAATGTCAGAAAAAGGGTTGGGAGAATTGAATGATTTTAAAATAGACTTTAAAAAGTACATGCCAAGAGGAGGTAACTATTTTCTGGGTTATAATCAAAAAGGCGACAAGTGGATACTGATAAACAGTCAAACAATAACTGACAATGACAATTTTAACAAATTTGGCGATATTCCTACTCAAAAACATATAAAAGAATTGTTC
The DNA here is from genome assembly GCA_902796585.1 of uncultured bacterium. GTDB lineage: Bacteria > Cyanobacteriota > Vampirovibrionia > Gastranaerophilales > Gastranaerophilaceae > CAG-196. The sequence goes on along the minus strand of CADBPN010000144.1, from coordinate 3,007 downwards.
AATGTTGAAGATAAAAATATTTTTGTTCTTAATATATTCAATGATGACCTTGATGAAGTAATTCGTCCCATTGGTTATCCCAACATTCTTGTAAATGATTATGACTTATCACTTGTTAACTTAGAAAAAATGAAAGAAAAGTTTCCCGGAAGTTACGAAACAATAAACGGAATTAAAAATTTTATAAAAAAGGAACAACAAGATGAATTAAAATTTCCTACAGATGAAATATGCGAGCAATTAAAACAATGGGGATTTAATCCAATCAGAATCGGCGGTAGATACATTGATGATATAAATTATATGAATGCAATTGCTTTCAATAATAATCGGGGGAAAATATCTTATATTACCAATTCAACAAGAAAATCTTATCCTGAATTAGAATACCTTGAAAAACTATTTGAAGAAGATTTAAAAACCAAAGTTCCGGATATTAGTGATACGTATTTTGTTTCCGGAGGAAAAAGGCAACAAAAGAGCGAGTATGCTTATGATGAATTGTACGGTACAGGATTGCAAAATCGTAATACCATTATGGATATTCTTGCAAATCGTTTTGGCGGGATTCATTGTATGACAGCAGAAATACCCGACTTTGATAAATTAAAAGTTAAAGAAACTATGAATGTATTAATATAATTAGCGTATTTATTTTTTATTATAATTTGTATAAAATCAAATATAATAAGAAAGGAGCTATATATTATGGAAATCAAGGTTGTTGAAAATGTAAAAACAGTAGAAACTGATATCTTGGTTGTAAATCTTTTTGAGGGAGAAAAAACATCAATAGATTTAGCTAATGAGTACGCTGTACAAGAAGATAATTTCAAAGGTAAGTTCGGAGAAACATATCTTTTGCATACATACGGCAAAGAACCTTACAGAAAAGTTCTTGTATTGGGTTTAGGTAAAAAAGAAGAACTATGTCCTAATAAGCTGAGAGAAGCCGTTGTTAAAGCAGTTAAAAAATGTGCTCAGATGGAAGCAAAAAAGATAGGATTTTTGCTTGACGGAATCGAATTTGATTACTCCGAGCAATTGGCAATTGGCGCAAATATAGCTGATTATAGATTTGACAAGTATAAATCGGAAAAGAAAGATAATAAAATTCAAGAATTATACGTTCAAGCAAATTCGGATAACATTCAAAAAGGTGAAAAGTTTGCTGCGGCAATGACATTCGCAAGAAATCTGGCAAACGAACCGGCGCAATTTGCAACACCTGAAGAACTCGCATCTATTGCTCTGGATTTAGGATTGGATACAAAAATTTATGATGCAGATGAATGTGAAAAAATGGGAATGGGAGCTTTTCTTGCGGTTGCAAGGGGCAGTAAAAAACCACCAAAATTCATTCACATGAAATATACTTGTCCAAACCCTAAAAAACGCATTGCAATAATCGGCAAAGGACTTTGCTTTGATTCAGGCGGACTCGATTTAAAACCCGCTTCATCAATGCTTACTATGCGTGATGATATGTCCGGTGCGGCTGCTATACTTGGTGTTATGAGTATTATTAAGGAATTTAATCCGCAAATCGAAGTTAACGGTATTATTGCAGCATGCGAAAACATGCCAGGGTGTGATGCATATAAACCGGGAGATATTTTAACTGCAAAAAACGGTAAAACTATTGAAGTTGATAATACAGATGCTGAAGGACGTCTTACTTTAGCCGATGCTCTTTGTTATGCTTGTGAACTTGGTGTTGACGAAGTTATAGACTTGGCAACATTAACAGGTGCCTGTGTAGTTGCTCTTGGCTCAAACGCTTCAGGTATTATGGGTAATGATGAAGAATTAATTCAGAGATTAATCGAAACCGGAAAACGTAACGGAGAAAAAATGTGGGAACTCCCGATGTGGGATGAATACTTTGACAGTTTAAAATCAGAAATTGCAGATATGAAAAACACAGGTTCTCGTTGGGGCGGAGCATCTGCAGCCGGTAAATTTCTGGAAAAATTTGTTAAAGATGTAAAGTGGGCACATATTGATATTGCCGGAACTGCATTCCTTGAAAAGCCTCAAAAAGAATTTATCGCAGGAGCAACAGGTGCAGGTGTAAGAACTCTGTTATCATATATTATTGAGCAATAAATAAATTCTTATGGGAAAACAAAAGCCGCTTCCTACGGAAGCGGCTTTTGTTTTCCCCTTATCTATCTATTCCGCCATTGCGATTTTTTTATCTGATTGAGTTGTGTATGCTGCTTTTATTCCCAATGCTGCAGTTATAACAAGTGCTGCTTCTCCAACCAACTGTGTTGCCAGCTGCAGTTTATTATGTGCACGCATTAAAAACGGTTTTTTATGTAATTTTCTGAGTGTTTCGGCTACTTCTTCAGCCGGTTTGTCAATTTTGTCATAATCTTTTATAATCTGTCGTATTTCAGTAAGCTGCTTGTCGTATTGCGCAACTGCTTTCTGATAAGTTTTTGGGGAGGACAGTTTTTGACCGATTTTAAACCCGCCAAAACCAAGTACCAATGTTCCTATCATGCCGTTAGTATATTTGCTTCGCAGTTTTCCGGAACTATACAAATCGTTTTCGTCTTGAACATTTGTGCTGCTTAATAAATTGGCTAATTCGCCATTATCATTGTTTATAAAACCATCTTCATTTTTATCCATGTGGTTTTTATTTATAAATTCTTGTACGTCTGCTCTAAAATCTTCAATTCTCGTTCCTGACATTTTCTTCCCTTTATTAAAATATCCCTACATATATAAAGTATTTTTTCAGTAAAAAATTGCCTGTTTTGTAACAAATGTTAACAAAGGATAGTGCGAGACAGATTTGTAATTTTTCTGCAAAAAAACAAAGCGTTCAATCTTAAATTTAAGATTGAACGCTTTATTACATATTGTAAGTTTTGTAAGTTGGGTAGAACCCAACAGCTTCCTATAATTTAGAAGCAACCATCAAAGTAGTTTCAGCTAATCTTGTAGAATAACCCATTTCGTTATCATACCAAGAAATAATCTTAACTTGGTT
>CADBPN010000143.1 GCA_902796585.1 uncultured bacterium | reverse complement strand
TTTTGAATTTCTCAAAACCCTCTCTATTCAATTGGTTGCGGGAGCTGGATTTGAACCAACGACCTTCGGGTTATGAGCCCGACGAGCTACCAGACTGCTCCATCCCGCGATATTTTATTTTGCATCGGGAAATTTCTCCTCCGACATCCCATTATTGAATGCTAAATATAAAAAATCAAGTTTTCGTTTATAAGCAAAAATTTTTTTTACCCGGTTTTACATAATTATGAACGTAACATTACCGGAAAAGAATACCATCAATATAATTCGAAAATGTCATACAACCTTAAATGACATTGGTACAATTAATGAAAAAAAATTTAAAAATTTACCCGAAAATGTTTGTAATTTTTTAATTTCATCGACACCTTTGAGATTAAGAGAGCTTGCTAAAATGAATTGTTTCGGAGCAAGTTTGATAAAATCAAATCTTGACAAGCAATTCGGTGAAAATAATTATATTTTAATTACAATAGGACGTTCTCTTTCTTCTATTGCTGAGACTGTTAAAAATTTTGGGGTTGATGTTAAACAAATACCGTTATCCGGTATCAGAAAAACATATTTCCAAAATATAAACATTCCAAAAGAAGATTTAGCGGTTCTAAAAGAATTTTTATCAAGTATAAATTTATCCAAAGAAGATCTCGCAAAAAACAGAAATAAAAAATACATAATTACCGATTATACATATTATGGCAGAACTTTAGATAGAACTTATGAACTTTTAAAGAGAGAAGATTTTTTAGGAAATTCTTCGAATTTTATAAAAATGCCGGCTGAAAAATTAATGGGAGAGCCTTATCACACAAATGGTTTTGCAAGATTGTTCGGATTTAATCGTTTTAAATATTTTTCTGAAGTAGGAGAACTACCTTTAGAAAATTTAAAACAAATAAAAAAACAAGCCGATTCAAACAAGGTTGAAGAATATCAATCCAACATATCAAACGGATTAAGAAAATTATTCAAATTTAATGTTATTGAGTGTATCGTTAACAATAATTACGAATCTTTTATCCCCGTTAAAGAATTAGAAGCAATATACAATCATCATTTGTCGCAAAATGCAATAAGAAATTACATAGCTCGCTGTAACTCTTTATTAGAGCAAAAAAAATGAGACTGTATAAAACAATCTCATTTTTTTAAAATTCTTTTTCAGAAAACTATCTTAATTTAACAGTTACTGATTTTGCTTTTTGAGTATATTCAAGTTTGTCTTCTCTTGATAACCAGCCTAAACCCATTTCTGTGAAATTGTCATTTAAGCTTAGGTCTTTTCTCATTTTAGAAATAGAAACTTCGCCTTTATCTGAAAGGTAGTTGTAGATTTGACCTGCTGATTCGATAATTTGTTCTTGAATACCTTTAACTTCTTTAGTTCTTGCCATTTTAAATCTCCTTCTAAAATATAATGTGTGTCTGCAAAACTGCTTACCAGTATATTTTATAAAAAATTTTTTCATTTTGCAATAGGTTTGAATATGTTTTATGATAAAATAGTCTAGAAGGTGTATGTTATTAAATTTTATTAAAGCTGATTTAAGACAAAAAAAGATAATTGAAAAATATCTTAATCTAATCTCCGAAGGGATAAATCCTTCGGAAATACTGGTTCTTGTTCAAAACTCGACAATAAAAAAACAACTGACAAATGAAATTCTGGAAAAAATTTCAATAAAAGTTTTTGAAAAAATAAATGTACAATCTTTTTTTTCAATTGTATATAATACACTTGTTGACAATTGGTGTTTTATTGAAAATTCTGTTGCGGGTGAAAAATCTTATATCCTTCCAAATCTTGTCGGGCTGGAAGTTTCACAATTTTTACTAAAAGATATTTTAAAGCAAGTTGAAGTAAAAGGATATAATTCAAAACATTCCCTTTTACACCAAATTTTCAGAAGATATTCTTTAATTGTTCAAAATAATTTGTCGGAAACTGAAGTTCGGGAGCGTTCAAAAATATTAAAAGAATCTTTTTCTGAAGACGCAGAACTTATTATAAAAAAATTACTTTCTGCAACTCTAAAAACCAGAAGTTTAGATTATTTAAGACAGACACTTATTTTTAATTATGTTTATCATCATACAGATTATTTTAAGAATATAAAATATTTACTAATTGATGATGCGGATGAAATGACGCCTGTATGTATTGAATTTATAAAATACTTGAAACCTCAGCTTAAAGACTGGCTTATTTGTTTTGATTCTTTAGGTTCGAGCAGGTGCGGATATTTAAGTGCGGATACATCAATTGAATATAAATTAAAAACTATTTTTAACGAAGATATAATATCGGATAATGAAACATTTATTTCCGGAGATATTATTTTTTCAAATATTTTAGAAAATAAACAAGAAAAAATTCAAAATATTTCATTAACATCTTTATCCAAACGTGCTGATATATTAGATTTTACTGTTTCTAAAATAAACAATTTACTTAAAAATAATATTGATCCTAAAGAAATATCTATAATAACCCCGCTTCAAGATAACATGTTAAAATTCACTTTGGAAGAAAAATTATCAAAAAATTGTAACTTATTGTTTTTATCCGGAAGTGAAAAACTCGTCTCAAACCCCCTTGTCAAAGCTAGTTTGAATATTCTGAAATTAATGTTAAATATTGAAATCAGCGATTTAGATTTAAGAAGCATTCTTTCAGATTACATAGGAATTCCTTTAAAATATTCAAAAAATATATTGGAAACGTATAAGACGGAAGGAAAACTTCCTGAAAAAATAGAAATTTACGATGAAGAATATCAAAAATTTTATAAAGCATTTTGTGATATTAAAGATAAAGATGTAAGACTTTCACAAAAGGTATTCGAAATGTTTTACAGAGTTTCCGGATATGTTGATTCAAATAAAATAAATAAATTTAACTTTTTTATTAAGCAATTGAGAGATTTTGAAAATGTTTTAGGAGAAAATGCTGTAACAGAAAGAGCAAAAGAAATCATCAACCAATTTGAAAATTCTATAATTGCAGAAAATCCGATAACGACACTTGAAATTAACAAACAGGATTTAATTATCGCAACTCCTCAAAAAATAATAGACAATAAAATTAGTACAAAATATCAATTCTGGCTGGATGTTTCAAGTTCTGACTGGGTAAAAACAGACACAGGCCCGCTGTACAATGCTTGGGTAATGCAAGCGGATTGGACAAAAGATGAATACACAGTAGAAGATGATGTGTTTCTGTCAAAGCAAAAAACGGCAAGAATTTTAAGAAAGTTATTGCTTTTATGCAGAGAAAAAGTATACGCTCTATCCAGCTTATTGGATGCTTCCGGAGTAGAAAATTTGGGAGGAATTGAACCTTATATATCAGCTTGCGGAGACAAAACAGAAAAAGATACAAAACCTGCGTTTAAAATCATACCCAGAGAAGATCAAAAACCGGTACTTGATTATAAAAAAGGTTCAATGGCAATATCAGCTGTTCCGGGAGCCGGGAAAACCACAATACTTTTGGCTTTAATTACTAAAATAATGGAAACCGGAGTGGATCCTTCAAGAATCTATGTACTTACATATATGGATTCTGCAGCGAGAAATTTTAGAGAACGAATTAAAAATATGTGTCCGGATACTGTAAAACTTCCGAATATTAGTACTATACATGGACTTGCATTAAGAATATTAAAAGAAAATTCTAATTTTGAAAGATTAAACTTGTCTGCGGATTTTGATATTTGCGATGATACACAAAGAACAAGAATTATAAAAAGTATAAGCGGAAAAAACACAAAAACTGATATCGAAGACTTTGACAAGGCAATCTCAGTATTAAAACTTCAAGAGGGAAGTATAAATTCTGATATTAGAGATAAAAAAGTAGAAAAATTCAAAATATTTTATAATTCTTACCAAGAAAAATTGAAAGAAGCTGATATGATTGATTATGATGATATTTTGATTATGTCAGTAAAGTTATTGGAAAATAATCCGGACATTCTGGAATATTATCAAAATAGTGTTGAATATATTATTGAAGATGAGGCTCAAGATTCATCAGGCGTTCAGCAGCGGCTTATTTCGCTGTTAAGCGGAAAATACAAAAATCTGATAAGATGCGGAGATATAAATCAAGCAATTACGACAACTTTTACTAATGCAGATGTTGAAGGATTCAGAAATTTTATTAAAAATGCGAACAAAACTGTTGAAATGAACCACTCACAAAGATGTACACAAGACGTAATGAATCTGGCAAACAAGCTTGTTGATTGGGGAGAAACTATTCTTCCGAACGCATTTTTTAAAATTTACATGCAGGGAGTTGAGGGCAAAAATCCGGTACAAAATAAAGCCATTTTTTCAAGGATATTTGAAAATACATTTGCAGAAAAAAATTATATCTTAAAAGAAATAAAAAATATTTTGACAAAAGATAATTCGGCAACTGTAGGAATACTTTTAAGAAATAATTATCAAGTGAGTTCCTGGACATCTTTTGTCAATGATGCCGGATTAAAAACTATAACCCGAAGCGATTCTCTCGGGCAAAAATCTGTGTTCAATACAATTTTTTCAATACTTAAATTTATACAAAATCCGTTTGATAATGAAACTCTTGCCAATACATACGAAACACTTGCTGAATACGGGTTTTATAAGCAGAGATTGCAAGTTGAAATAAGAGCTTGCCAAAAACCTTTTATTGAATTAAATGGTGACGGAATTGAATCAAAGGATTTATCTCAATTCCTTTGGGATATGCAATATTGGCTTAATTCTTCAACATTACCTTTGGAAGAGCTTGTTATTAGAATCGGACTTTTTTATTACACAAGCGATGTAGAAAAATCAAATGTGTACTTAATCGCAATTCTTGTAAAAAGATTGAATTCTACTGATGACTTTGATTTAACCGTCCAACGTTTGGAAGAATTATCAAAACGCCCATCATTAAGCGGATTTAAGTTTTTTGCAGAAGACAACGATAAAGAAGCCGCAAAAGGAAAAGTGCAAATTATGACTTTGCACAAATCAAAAGGAGACGAATTTGATTATGTATTTTTACCTGAATTAACAGAAAAATCGCTGTCTATAGACGTAAATAGCGCAAAATTAAAACCTTCTAATATATTTATGGAAGAAGTAAAATCTTTTAATCCCAAATACAGAAAAAAATCTGAACAAGTTCTTAAAGAATTTAATTCGGAAGAAAGTTTAAGATTATTGTACGTTGCAATAACGAGAGCTCAGAAAAAATTGTATATAACTTCTTCTACAAAAACCAAATTTAAAGAAAGAGAATCCACCGTAGAACCCAGCATAATTTTTGAAAATATTTTATAAATATTTGTAATCAGAATTGTTTTAACGTGTGAATATTAAGAAAAATAAAAGGTGCACAATTAAAAAGTGCACCTTTGAAAGATTATTTTTTTATACTTCCATTATTTTCTCAAGAAATCCGGTATTTGGATATCTGTGAAATTAGTCATTGTTGGAGCCTTTGGTTGTTGAGAATTATTGAATGCTCCGGAGAAGAATTCTGCCGCACTCAATGATCTGCTTTCAACCTTTTCTTGAACAGGCATTTGTGTTTTTAATTCAAAACCTGTAGCGATTACAGTGATTTGAATTTCACCTTGAATATTATCGTCTACAACAGCACCGATGATTACTCTTGCATCATCTAATACTGCATCGTTAATGATGTTTGTTGCATCGGTTACTTCATGTAATGTCATATCCGGTCCGCCTGTGATATTAACAATTACACCGCTTGCACCGTTTATTGATGTTTCAAGAAGTTGTGAATTGATTGCTATTTTAGCAGCTTCAATTGCTCTTCCTTCGCCGGAACCTCGTCCGATACCCATTAATGCGGAACCTGATGCAGCCATTACAGATTTTACGTCGGCAAAGTCTACGTTTATTAAGCCAGGTATTGTGATAATATCAGAAATACCTTGAACACCTCTTAGAAGAACTTCATCAACTACGATGAATGATTCTTGAAGAGATACTCTTCTGTCAACAACATCAAGTAACTTGTCATTAGGAATAACAATTAGAGCATCTACAGATTCTCTTAGTTTTTCCAAACCTTGAAGTGCTTGATTTTGTCTTCTTTTACCTTCAAAAGAGAACGGTTTGGTAACAACACCGATTGTCAAAATTCCTAAGTCTTTAGCAATCTTTGCAACTACTGGTGCTGCACCTGTTCCGGTACCGCCACCCATTCCGGCAGTAACGAATACCATATCTGCGCCTTCAATAGCATTTGTTATTTCTTGTTGTGCTTCTTCTGCAGCCTTTTCACCGATTTGAGGTTCACCACCGGCACCAAGACCGTTTGTTAATTTTGCACCCAACTGAATTCTGTTTTTACAAGTTGAAGTGTTCAAAATTTGCAAATCTGTGTTCATAAGCCAAAATTCAACACCGGTTAAACCTGACTTAATCATTCTGTTTACGGCATTTCCGCCGCCTCCGCCAACACCGATAACTTTAATCTTTGCCGGATTAACACCGGGTGCTGCCGGTTGAGTATAACTATCAGATGATTGAATATTTTCAACATCTCTTCTTCCAAAAATATCTGGTCCTAAATTGTCCACGACTATTCCTCTTTTTTTTACTTTTCTATACTATACCACTATAGTAACATATTATTTTAAAGAGAGGCAAATGTAAAGTTTAAAAATTAAAAATTTTATTCCTTGTTAATATAAGTTTACATAATAAATTTTATAAAAAGGCAGTATAGAAGGTTATATATATGTTTATGGGTAGAGAAATTATATAATAATTTGTGCCCACTTTGCTTTTTTCTTCTCTCTTCCCGTTACTCCTTTACCCCTTTACAATTAATTTTGTTTGTTGTAGTATAATAAAGCAAACAGCCAAATACTCGGAGGAATGCCAGAGTGGTTGATTGGAGCGGTCTTGAAAACCGTCGTGCGTGCGAGCGTACCTAGGGTTCGAATCCCTATTCCTC
>CADBPN010000142.1 GCA_902796585.1 uncultured bacterium | reverse complement strand
CAAATTAAGAGAACTTGAAGATTTTATCAACTCAGGTCACGCTGAAAAATTACCTAAAAAAGAACAGGCTCAGCTTAACAGACAATTAGCAAAATTGAGCAAAACTTTAGGCGGTATCAAAGATATGCGCGGTTTGCCTGATATTATCTTTGTTGTAGACCAAGCAAAAGAAGATATCGCAATTGCAGAAGCTAACAAGCTTAATATTCCTGTAATTTGCTTGGCTGATACAAATGCTAATCCGGACGGTATTAACTACATAATTCCGGGTAACGATGATGCAATTCGTTCTATTCAATTAATTACTTCTAAACTTGCTGATGCAGTTATTGAAGGTAAACAATTGAAAGAAAATAAAGCTGCAGGAAATAAAGCAGAATCTATAACAGCTGCTGACGCTGGTGTTAGCGAAGCTGAAACTGCTAATGTATAACTAATAAATGGAAAATGTAAAATGGAAAGTTGAAAATTATTTTAAATAATCTTGATAAACAAGGTTTTCATGTAAAATATTTTATAACAATTTTCCATTTTCAATTTTCAATTTTCCATTAAATTAATTTTTAATGAAATTATTGAAATAAGGAGAAATAAAATGAATATTACAGCTACAATGGTAAAAGAACTTCGTGATAAAACCGGGGCAGGCATGATGGATGCTAAAAAAGCATTAGTTGAAGTTGACGGTGATATGGATAAAGCGATGGAAGTTCTTCGCCAAAAAGGTATTGCTTCTGCTGATAAAAAAATGGGCAGAATAGCTGCTGAAGGAAGAATCGGTTCATACGTTTCCGGTTCAATCGGAGCTATGATTGAAGTTAACTGTGAAACAGATTTCGTTGCTAAGAATGCAGAATTCATAGAATTAACAAACGGTTTGGCAGAATTAGTTGCTAATGCAAATCCTGCTGATGTTGATGCTCTATTGAATACAACTTGCCCAAAATGCGGTAAATTGGTTGCAGATATTATTAAAGAAAAAATTGCATCAATTGGCGAAAAAATTACGGTTAGAAGATTCGTAAGATATGAAGGTAACGCTTCTACTTATATTCACAATGGTAAAATTGGTGTATTGCTTCTTACAGACAAGGCTGATGAAACTTTAACAAAAGACATTTGCTTGCACATAGCATCATCTGCTCCTGAATTTGTTTCAAGAAATGATATTCCTGCTTCTGTAATTGAAGAAGAAACAAGAATTGAAATGGGTAAAGAAGATTTACAAAAGAAACCGGAACAAATCAGAGCTAAGATTGTTGAAGGACGTGTTAATAAATTAATGGCTCAAAGATGTTTAATCGAACAACCGTTCGTAAAAAATCCTGACCAAACAATTGAACAACTTATTTCCGGTAAGTTATCAATTGTTAAATTTGACAGATTCGTTCTTGGTGAAGGTCTAGAAAAGAGAAATGACAACTTTGCTGATGAAGTTATGAATCAGTTAAAAGGTTAATTTATAAAACAGTTATAAAAAGGCGGTTTTGAATTTTTCAAAACCGCCTTTTTTCTCTATTTATTACGTATTAAGTTAAAAACAGACTCTGTTATATTTTTTCAAAATCTTCAACACCATGTTTGCACCAAGGGCAAATAAAATCAGATGGCAAATCTTCCCCTTCATATATGTAACCGCAAATTTTACATCTCCAGCCTGATTTTTTAGTTTGTTCAGGTTTGGGTTTAATATTTTTTTGGTAATAATCATAAGTTACTGTCGGGACTTGAGAAAGAATTTCTGACGCAACAAGCTGTGCAACATAAAGATTGTGTGTCCCTAAATCTATTTCTTGTTTAACATAGGCAGAAAAATATGCATTTGTATCTTTTGTTATGTAATATAGACCGTTTGGACTCCTTTTTACATCATTAAAGTGTTCAAACTTATTAACATTTGCACCGCTTTGAAATCCGAAATGCTTAAAAATTTCAAATTTTGTATTTTCGCTTAGCACAGAAATGTTAAATTTTTTTGTTTTTTGAATCATTTGATTGGTATAATTTTGTTTATTTACCGCAATACTTATTTGACATGGATTGGATGTAACCTGCATAACAGTATTAATAATGCAAGCATTATCTTTTTCTCCGTCATTGGCTGAAAGGACGTATAGTCCGTATCCGATTTTAAAAAGCGCATTTGTATCCATATTTTCTCCTAAATAAAACACTACTCATCTATTATAAATAGAATACCCATGGTTATCAATCGGAAATATGTAAATAAAAGAAAGAATGTAAAAATATTAGGAAATAAATATTTTGTAACAAAAATAAGAATTTTTTGAATTTTTGAAGACTTCATTTTCTTCTTTCCTTTAATTCGGACGTAAAGGAAAGAAAAATCATGCAAGCCTCGTACCGCGAACGTTAACGGCAAGTGTGAACAAAAAGAAAACAAATATTAAAATACATAAAGTGTTTAGTGAGCGTAAAAGATTCGGCTGAAGCCGAACCGGTTGTTTAATCAAAATGCCCGTCAGGGCATAGTGGTTGTTTTTTAATCGCGTGTTTCTCTTTTTCTTTTGGTTCGTTTTCTTTTTCTCTTT
>CADBPN010000141.1 GCA_902796585.1 uncultured bacterium | reverse complement strand
CTTCCCTATCCTGGGAAGACAAGCCAACCTACATAAATTTTAATTTTAAATTTAAACATTAAGAAATGTAAATTTTTTTTCAAAATTCCTAAAGTTTTTGAAAAATATGCCGTTATATATCATGAAAAGGATTATTGTATATAAAAATAATCCAAGCAAAGTAACACAATATACATTTTGCTACACGAATAATTAAAACCCAGTGGAATAAAGTAAAGGGAAAAATAAAAGGAGCAGAACATGACATCATCAGGAAGCGTTGGATCAGGAATTAACTCACAAATTTATCAATTTATCAAGGATCAGGGCATAAATAAAGCTGATACTGATGGCAATGGAGTTATTGATAACGGAGAAATGTTGAATTTCTTGCATAATGAAGGGAAATTTAGTTATGACGCTATTGATGCTTTCTGGAAAAGCATTGATACAAACAAAACCGGTGCTTCTCGTAATTGTCTGGATGCTAATGAACTTGAAAAAGTAAGTATTAATGTTGTTGCTTATGAAGAAGCCGGATCAATTATTGAAGAGTTCTGTAAAAACGCAAAATCATTAAAGAACAATCTAAAAACAAAAATGAACACAAATGTCGATTCTATATTAAAAAATATTGTAAATGGTATAGATAAATATGATGAATCTGCTATAAAAACTAAAGTTAGAGCAGCTTTAACCCAGCAAACATTGATGGAGCTTGCAAAAAAATCCATTGCAGATTTGGTCAAGGAAGATGAAGTTGCAAGTCAGTTAAAGAAATATAAAACTGAATTAGATGGTTATCAATCTGAGGAAGACACTGATTTGCAAGCAGTAATCGAAGGGGCAATTAATGGGGTATCAACAGAAGGTAGTGATGTTAATGCTTTAATAGAGGCAGTAAAACAAGCTGTTGAAAATGCTGTTAAAGCATATCTTTCAACAGCAGGACTTCAAACCGGAGTAAATGCAGATTCTATATCTGAGTTTTACAGTCAAGATCCCGATTCAGAACTAAATGCAGCACAAAAGACTGTTTTGAAAAATAAATTATTAGAATCAAAAAAAGCTGAAATTGAAGCATTTGACTCAGATTTTCGTGAACAATATAGAGATTTATTAAAAGATTATATTGATGGGAGTATAGATTCTGTAGAATTCCAAGATTTTGAAAAATATATGAAAAATCCTGCACTATTTTTTGAAAATTTTGATACGAAGGATTTAACAAATAAAGTAACTATAAAAAAATTGTTTAGTGGCGATGAAAATGATGAAAACTTTAAGTCTCTTTTAACAAAATTAGAGCCAAAATTAGGTTCAAATTATGAATTTTTTAAAGCAAATTTAAAAGATATGCTAAATGATGATAATATAAAGAATATTTATAATAAGTTTATTAATGATTTTACTTCTTATATAAAAGAAGACGGTTCACTTGATATGGAAAAGTTGTTGACGGACGTAGCAGATGAAATTGCAAAAGTTATTAATACAAAGCTTTCCGGTAGTTCAACAAGTGAAGATGCATCTTTAGAAGATTTGCAAAAAATACATGGTCCGTTTATTACAGGAACTGATTTAGACCAAGCAAGGGCTGAATTTATAAAATTTGTAGATGCTTTTTATTTAAGAGGTGATGAATATAAAAACGAAATTGATAAATATTTTGGAGGAGTCTATAAAACAAAAATCAATAGTATGTATCTAAATGGCACAGGAACAGTAAAGAGCCTAAAAGAATGGTATGAAGGTTTGATAAAAGTACTTGAGCCATTAGAAAAGGCAAGACTTGATAAAAAATCAAAAGATGCATCTAATGAAACAATCAAGGAAGGCGCGGAAGCTCTGGCTGGAACTGTTACTGATTCAGAAACATATAGTAAACTAAGAACAGGAATTGTAAGCGGTCAAGGTGAAATACATCCGGAATTTGGTATGAATAATGGTAATATCGTTTTTGAAAAAAGAGAAGTATCAGAACTTTATGAGCGTTTGAAAACTCAAGTTAAACAAACTTTGGAGTCAAAAGCAGGCGGAAAAGAAGCTCTACAAAAATTATTCGGAAAAGAAAATTACGATAATGATTTTAACATGCTGATTCAAGCAGCTTGGATTATGGCATATAATGATTATCCGTCAGCAGAGTTAGTTTCGGCGACAACATTTGTGGGAACGGTTTTAAACAACATTGATAAAATATTAATAGCATTAAAAACTAATCCAGGTTATATAGAGGTATATACAAAGCGTACATCATACGCAGATACATCAGTAACAGAAAATAATTCACATTATAATTCCATGAATTCAACAGTTGGTAATGATAATATATTAAACTATTCAGGAGGTGTTGTTGAGGACACTGATAACACAAAAGGTGGTGGCCGATACGGTTTATGCACTCTAGCAAACTCTACGGATGCTAAAGATTATACTGTTGCAATGGAAGATTTGTATATAAGTCTTTGCAAAAAATATCCGTCTATTGATGCAGACAAACTTAAAGAAATATTTAAAGAAGCACAAATAGAATCTATGAAAATAGCTCAAGGTAATGTAAGTGATTGTCCGTTTGGAACTGGTAACAATGGTCAATTCTGGAATTTTAGAGAAGGATATTCTATAGATATAGCAGATCCAACAATTAACACTGGCGATATTTGGCATAGAAATATGTTTGAATTGGGCGGCAATAGCAGAAAAGATGATGACAATGACATAACAGTTCAAGAATTAGTACAACTAACGCTATATTGTTTTGATAAATTGTTGTACAAAAAATTGGCAGCATAACATTAATAAAATCAAAAAGGTGGTTTGCATGCTTTGAAACCACCTTTTTGATTTGGAAATGGAGCATGCTTTATTTCCTTGGAGGCATGCCATTAAGATAAATAATAAAATTGATAGTATATTTTACGTTTTACCATTCGGGTTTTCTTTTGGGCGGAGATTTAATAAGTTCAATTATAGCTTTATTATATTCATTGCTAAGTTTTTCATTTGGCGCAACTTCAAACCCCATTTTGATAAATTTAACGGCAGCTTGTACTCTGTTGTGAACATTTAATTTTGCATAACTTGCATTAAAATGATTCTTTACCGTATATTCTGAAATTACCAGCAATTTTGCTATAACCGGAATTGTCAATCCGAATGTGGAAAGAGCTAATACTTCAATTTCTCTGTTTGTTAATTCTTCTTGCTTAATCATACTTCCTCATTGTATAAGTATATTTTCTCAAATATAAAAATAATATCTATAAGAAAAACGGCTTATTTATTTTAAAAATTTGCATGCTATTATTTCATTTATATGCGTTTTTTATTCTAAAAATGTTATTTAGGCACAATTTTTGTATTTGTAAATAAATATAAAAATTTTTAAAAATATCACTTGATTTTTAAAATTTTTTGTAGTATGATGTAGGAACGCGCTCAAAGAGTGTGTAAAGAAATGATTTACACTTAGGTGCCAACGGTAGCTGTTTATAACAGAAGGACACCACTGAAAAGCCGAAATATAATATTAGCACTTTAAAAATGAAAAAGAAATTATGTAACGAAATGTAAACAATCTTGTTGACACGTTATGTTTAAGAAGTATCATAGTATACGGTAGGTGAGCCGGAGATAATTAATAGCATTTAATCCAATATGCAATCGGAGGAAGTTTAGTATTCCGATAATTAATCCAAAATCACATTGAATAAATAGCATTCGAACCTTGAC
The DNA here is from genome assembly GCA_902796585.1 of uncultured bacterium. GTDB lineage: Bacteria > Cyanobacteriota > Vampirovibrionia > Gastranaerophilales > Gastranaerophilaceae > CAG-196. Next base: position 77 of record CADBPN010000141.1, on the reverse strand, counting down.
AATAGAATAGTGAAGCATTTGCGAGAGCAAATGCAGAAGACGAAAGAAACAACTTGTTAATTTCGCAAGAATGAACG
>CADBPN010000140.1 GCA_902796585.1 uncultured bacterium | reverse complement strand
CGCACCCGTTTATTCAATTTTCAAAAACATCGATGCGCAGTTGGATATTTTATATACGTCTCGCCTCGTTCCTCTCGGACTCGACTGCTCCATCTTCGGACTTGACGTTTAGTCAACTCCTCAACGGAGTCCTACGCACCCGTTTTGTTTTTCAAGCCTCGTGTGAATTTACTCTGCACAAGTAAATCTGCTTTCAATGTGCATAAAATCATTTCAGATTTCATAACATGCCTATTGTATCACAAACAAATATATTTCAAGTTACTTTTTACTTAAAACTATCCTCTCGCACAAATAGTTTGCGCTACGTAAACACCTGAAGCGGAAGCCTGTATCAAGCCCCTTGTTACACCGGCTCCGTCCCCTATCGTAAACAGATTTTTTACACCTTCTGTTTCAAGTTCATCTGTTAATTTTACTCTCGCTGAATAGAACTTGACTTCTATACCATAAAGAAGTGTGTATCTTGATGCCGTTCCCGGAGCTATTTTATCCAGAGCAAACAGCATTTCAATTATACTCTTCATTTGACGATAAGGAATTACAAGACTCAAATCACCAGGAGTAGCGCATGTAAGAGTTGGTGTTATTATGCTTGAAGCAATTCTATCAGGTGTAGAACGTCTGCCTTCAAGCAAATCCCCAAATCTCTGCACCAAAATTCCGCCTGCTAACATATTTGCCAGGCTTGCTATGTGTTGTCCGTATGCTATCGGTTCTTTAAAAGGCTCTGTGAATTTTTTACTTACCAACAGTGCAAAGTTTGTATTATTGGTAGTTTTTTCTGCATAACTATGTCCGTTAACAGTTGCAATTCCGTTGTAATTCTCTTGCACAACTTCCCCATTCGGGTTCATACAGAATGTTCTTACTTCATCTCCAAATGTTGGTGAATGATACACAAGTTTTGATTCATAAAGTTTATCGGTTAAAGGAGCAAACACAGGAGCCGGTAATTCTACACGAACACCAACATCTACAGCATTATTTACCATACCAATCTTGTTCTTGGCAAACTCATGCGTTAACCAATCAGCACCTTCTCTTCCGGGTGCAATAATTGTATATTCCGCTTTTACAGTATCTCCGTTATCCAGAACTATTCCCTTAACCTGTTCACACTCGACAATTAAGCTTTCAGCCCTTACGTTATTTAAAATAGTTATTCTTTCGTCCAGATAATCTTGCATGTGTTTTAATACATCTAAGCTTCTTTCTGTACCCAAATGCCTTACAGGCGAATGAACAAGCTTAAGTTCTGCAAGCACTGCTTGGCGCTCAATTTCTCTGAATACCTCCATGTCTGTACCAAAGACTTCATCGGTTGCACCATGCTCTAAATACATATCGTCTGCATACTTAATAAGCTCTTCCACTTTCTTTCTCGGCATATAATCTACTAAATGACCGCCGACATCCGGAGTAAGCGTTAATTTACCGTCAGAAAATGCACCTGCACCGCCCCAGCCGCACAATAAACCGCAGCGCTTACAGTTTACACATTTCGGAGAACCTTCTCTTATCGGACATTTTCGTTTTTCTATTTTTTGCCCTTTTTCAATTAAAATAACTTTCCAATCCGGTTTTAATTTCACAATTTCTAATGCAGAAAAAATTCCGGCAGGGCCTGCTCCGATAATGGCAACATTATACATTTTCATACTCCTTTAAATATCTTTTACAATAAAAGGATACACAAAACATGAGCCACAAACAAGATTAAAATACTCAAATATTTTCCATCACTTCATTTATGATAAAATGTTAACTATGATTAAGTATTTTATTATTATACTCTTATTCTTATATGTATGGGCATTTTTTGTTGAACCCAATATAATTGTTGTAAAAAAGTACAAAAGAGACTGTTTTAACGGCAAAAAAGTAGTTTTTATAAGCGATTTACATATAGCAAAAGGTGATATGCACCGTCTGAAAAGAATTGTAAAAAAAATAAATGCACAAAATCCCGATTTGGTTCTTTCATGCGGAGATTATATAAAAGGTCACAACGGCAAAACGACTATGTCTGCAGAAAAAATTGCAAAAGAATTAGGTAAAATAAAGGCTCCGGTTGTTTCAGTTTTAGGCAATCATGACGGGTGGTACGATAAATACAAAGTAAAAACAGCATTGGAAAAAAACGGTATTAAAGTATTAATGAATTCCAATACAAAAGTTGAAGGTATATATATTGCCGGCGTAGAGGATTTGCAAACCGGAATCCCAAGGCCGGAAACCGCATTAGATGGCAGTGAATCACCAAGAATTCTCTTAACACACACTCCCGATATATATTATGATGTGAAAGAAAATGTAGATTTGATTTTAGCCGGACATGTTCATGGCGGTCAAGTTCGGATTCCCTTTAAGGGAGCGTTAATTGTACCCTCAAAATTCGGTACTAAATTCGCTTCAGGCAGTTTTAAAGAAACACAAAATGAAATGATTGTGTCAAAAGGACTCGGTACAAGTATCCTGAATGTGCGATTCTTGACTTTTCCGGAAATAATTGTTTTTGAATAGATTACCTTAAAAAGTTTGTTATCAGTCGTTTCGCATTACAAAAAACGCATGAACTTTTTGGTATAACGTCTTTTATCTCAGAAATTTTATATTTTGCAGGTTTCGGAATTCTTTTATACTTAACTGCAGGATATCCAAACAACATCGCATAAACAGGAACATATCCTTCCGGAATTTCTATAATATTGCATATTTCAGGCATTAATTTTATACAAACCTCTGCATAACCGCACCAGCATGTTCCAATCCCCAATGATTGAGCGTAAAGTTCAAAGTAACTCAATGCAATTATAGGGTCAACTGAGGCGCAGGGAGCTGTTATCGGTGAAGAAACAACAATCATGTGCGGAGCATTTCTAAATACGATATCTTCTCCTTTTTCCAAAGCTCCTTTGTACATCGAAAACTTCTTTGTTATCGGGTTCATAAGTTTGCTTGATAACAGTTTTATGAGTTTTGAATTGACTTTATCCTTTAAACATTCCATAACTGACTTTTTCTCAATTATTGAAAAATGCAATTTATGAGAGTTACAACCCGTTGGTATATATGGAAGCATGCCTTTTAATTTTTGCATTGTATCCGCATCAATTTCTTGCTGCTTATATTTGCGAATGCTTCTTCTTGACTTTATCAGAGAAAGCAAATCGCCGTTTAAATCAATATTTTCTGTTTCATCAGGGCTAATATTGTTAAAAGATAAAGCTCCGGAAGGACAAATTGAAAAACAATGCTGACACTCTATGCAGTTATTTGAGAGTTTTAAAAAAGGATAACCTTCTTCGTCCGTTCCTATGCAAGATGCCACGCAATCATTTACACACAAGTGGCATTTTGTACATTTTTCTTTGTTAATTTCAATTTTATTCATAAGAAACTCCTAAAACACAATGATACACTATGCAATTAAGTATAATAAATCAAACAAATTAAAACAAGAGTTTTTAAAAAAAGCAAAAATCGTGAAAAAAATAACAATTCCCCATGTGTATAGTGACCGATTAGCTTATTTTATTAAGTGTACTTTTTACATTTTATGCTAAACTATTGATTTTATTGGTTTTTTAGAATCTTAACAAAAATTAAACAAACCTCTTGACATTTAATTAAAAATGTTGCATAATAAAAATGTTAGATGAAGTGTTAAATAAACACTTAATCAAAAGAAAAGAGTTCACGGAGGTGACTAAAATGAGAATAAATGCAATAAATAATATAAATTTTAAAGAAAATGTTTTATCAAGAGAAATGGATTCTCAAAATGCAATATTAATGCTAAGAGATCCAAATGCGTCTGTAAGATTCCAGCAGAACAAGGAATTTGCTCAAAATGCCGATGCTTCAAATTCAAATCCTATCAAAGCATTGGGTTACAAGTTATACAGAACTTTTAATATCTTAAGAGAAGATATGCCGACTGAACAGCCGGAAGAAACAAAACTTGATTACATTGCATAAAAAAAAGAAATCTATAATATAATACACACACATAATCTAGCGGTAATTTTTTAATTATCGCTTTTACTTTTTATAGCGTCAAAAATACACTTTTTATTCACCGCTTCTAAATTTTGTTTAAATTTGTTATAATAAACAAATCATAGCACTATTAGGAGAACACGATGGAAAATAAATTAAGAATAGGAATTATCGGTTTAGGGACAGTCGGAACCGGAGTTTATAAGACATTAGAAAACAATAATTCCATAGAAATTGTTAAAATAGCCGTAAAAAATATAAATAAACCAAGAATGGTGAATGTACCGGCTGATAAAATGACAGATAATCCTTTTGATGTTGTTAATAATCCGGAGGTCGATGTTGTAGTAGAATTGATTGGCGGTGTTGAGCCTGCTTGGACTTATATTTCAACAGCAATAAAAAATGGCAAGCACATTGTAACAGCAAACAAAGAACTTTTGGCAAAAAAGGGAGAAGAATTGTTCAATTTGGCGGAAGAATATAACAGAGTTTGCTTATATGAAGCTGCAATAGCCGGAGGAATTCCTATAATCATGCCTATTAAAACAATATTGGCGGGTAATAAAATCACAAAAATTCAGGCAATTTTAAACGGTACTACAAACTACATACTTACCAAAATGGATTCTGACGGAGCTTCTTACGAAGATGTATTAAAAGAAGCTCAAGAATTGGGTTATGCAGAAACAGATCCGACAGGGGATGTGGAAGGTTTTGATGCTGCTTATAAAATTACAACGCTTGCAACTATTGCATTTAAACAAAGAGTAAAAATAGAAAACGTATACAGAGAAGGCATAACAAAAATCAGAAAAGAAGATATGGCACAGGCAAATGAATTTGGGTATAAAATCAAACTGATTGCCAATGCTACAATTGATGAGGACGGCAATGCAGATGTAAGAGTGCACCCAATGCTTATTTCTAAAGATACAACGCTTGCTCATATAGATTACGTAACAAATGCCGTAGCTATGACAGGACACCCTATCGGCAATATCGTTCTTTCCGGTCCCGGAGCCGGAGAATTCCCAACAGCAAGTTCTGTGGTAGGAGATATTTTGGCGATACAAGCTGAATTCGGAAAGACAGACTATATGCTTCCTATGATGAGATGTCATCATAATTTGACGGCAAAACCGGTAAAAATTGATGACACATATAATAAATACTATATTTCTATAACGGCACCGAATGCAATCGGTGTAATAGCAAAAATAGGAACAATATGTGCAAGCAAAAATATAAGTCTTGCGAGTATTTTACAGCGAGGAGTTTCTGAGGATAATACTGCAGACATCGTTGTTATCACAGAACGCTGTCAGGAAAAACTAATTAAAGAGGTTGTTAACGAGCTTGATAACTGTATTGTAAATAGTTTAATCAGAGTTGCAGAATAGATTAATTATTTGATATTCTCACAACCTTCAGAATCTGGAAGTTGCCGGTAATGGTTATGAACACTCACAAATAAATCGTGACAAGATAAAATTATACAGCGTCAATTGCAAACCTTTTGACACAAGTAGATATGAGAGTGCCAAACACAAAAGACTATTACGAATTTGATTTAGATTTTTTTGTTGTTGAAGATTCAAACCCATATCGTATGAAAAATGGAAATCTGGCTCCGGCAATATCCTTTATGAAAATGTATTAATTACTGAACTATGCGTGAACAACAAACACAAGCGTTAAATTTAAAAAAAGAAGTTGAAGAATTAAAGAAAGAGATTAAACAAACTCAAGCAATACTTGCGGAAACATAAAGCGATGCAAAGAGTATTTTTCGATGCATCTTTTAAAATATATGTAAAAGAACACTTAGTTTGATTATTTCTTACGGATAGTATGATTAAAAAAGAATAATTAAAGTTTTAAAATTTTAATTATTCGTATAATTAGACGGTGAAATTAGCCTACAAAAATCCGCTGTCTTGGATTTTCTCCACGCTCAGAAAGCTCCGTTTTTAAACCTTACGGTTTAGTCACTCCGTTTCTTCGCTATCCGGACTAACGTCCGTACAAAAATCCGCT
>CADBPN010000139.1 GCA_902796585.1 uncultured bacterium | reverse complement strand
TGTTTATTAGCTTGTTCATCAGAAATAGCAAAAATTCTGCAAATTCTTTGAATTTCTTCAACTGCTTGTCTTGAATCTAATTTATATACATTGTTAATTGGATCCGATACGACTGACATTGTTGCATTTAATTCTTGCTCGTTCATTATTTACTCCTTATAAAATACTCTTATGTATATATAAAGTATTTTTCTTTTCAGAAATTGCCTTTTTTGATTCGGTTTGTAAAGTTTTGTTAAGGCATATTTTTGAGAAATCGCTGTAAGGCTTGTTTTTATTGTTTGTAAAAGTTTTTTGTAGTATTGTAAATTTGGTGGTCGATGTGGTTGATATCAATGAAATTCTAGAAAAACATAATATCGATTTAAATTCTTTGGACAATGTTTCAACTAAGTTAGAAGAACTGGAAGACACTTGTGATGAAGGTGAAATTATTGATATCTGCACATTTCTGCTATGTAATGTAAAAGAACCGGAATATCTTATTTCTATTATTCGTTTTGCGGATTCGCACAAAGATGGCTCGATTTTGTCAGTATTACTAAATATTTTGCTGCTTAAAAATGTTATATCAGAAGATATTGACAGCTTAATTAACTTGCGGGTAATATGCGCAAAGGCAATCTCCAATTACAAAGATACTTCGACGGTAGGTTCTTTATTATACTGCCTGAACAATAAAAACGAAAATTATAAAGTCAGATTAGCATGCGCAGATGCTCTTGGCAGAATTGGCGATAAATATGCGGTTGCACCATTAATTGATGTTGTTCAGGACGAAGAAGAAAAATCGGTTTACGTAAAAGAATCAGCAGCCTTTGCATTAGGACTTTTGGGAGATACCAGAGCTGTAGATCCTCTTGTATCAATAATAGAAGCAAAACAAGGAATAATAGACAAATTTTCGTTTCTTAAAGAAAGGATTATAGAAGCGCTGGGAAAACTGAATATCAATAATTCCAGAGTGTTAAAAGTATTAAAGATGTCATTGAGTGATTCTTCCGCAATGGTCAGAATTAACGCTATTGAAGCTTTAATGAACAGTGATTATGAAGAAGCACCGGAATTAATAAGGACTTCTCTTAAAGATGAAGACACAGAAGTTCAGAGAAACGCACTGATTGCGCTTTACAACATCATCGGAAGAGATATTCTTGATGAAGTTATTTCGCTGCCGGGATATTCTGATTTTTTGAAACAAGAAGCACAAGAAATGATTAATGAATACGAAGAGGAGTAATATAATGAAATCAATTATACTGCTATCAGGCGGTTTAGATTCTGTAGTCGCTTTGGCTGCAACTAAAGAAAAATATAATATACAGCTCGGCATAACGTTTGATTACGGACAAAAATCAGCAGCAAAAGAAATTAAAGCATCAGAAGAAATTGCTAAATATTATTCTGTTTCACATAAAGTAATTAAACTGGATTGGTTGAAAGAAATAACAAAGACTTCATTAGTTTCAGAAAGCGAACTTCCAACTGATAATTTGGGAACAAAAGAAAGCGCGGAACAAGTATGGGTACCGAACAGAAACGGATTATTCCTGAACATAGCAGCTTCTTTCGCAGATGCAGACGGATATGATTACATAATTTACGGTGCAAATAAAGATGAAGGAAAAACTTTTCCTGACAATACGGAAGAATTTCGGGAAAAAGTAACAAAAGTCTTTGAAAGCTCAACACTGCATAAACCAAAGGTTTTAGCACCCTTGATAAATTATTCTAAGAGTGATATAGTTAGAGTTGCGTTGGACTTAGGTGTACCGTTAGAATTAATTCAGAGCTGTTATGATTCAAAAGTAAAACATTGCGGTGTATGTGAATCCTGCCGGCACCTGAAAAACGCCTTAAAAGAAAATCATTGTGAACAATATATAGAAATATTATTCGGGAAATGATGAAAACTAAATATATAGATAAAGAAATAAAATACATCGGCTCGCAGCTTGCACCTCATTGGATATACAAAAATTTTAATATCCAAGGTGATGCGATTGTTGCTTTCTGCGGTGAATGTAAAGTTGATTTGACTGAAATGGTTGATATTGAAGACGTTATAAATAATGAACCTATTTACAGCAAATATATGCTTAGTTTTATAACGGAACAGTTCGGAGTTAATTTATCCGAGGGAGTGTTCAGACAACGACTTTTAATTTGTATAATTAAAGAGCTGCTTGAAGCGAGAGGTATTTTTGTTATGAGGAACGGTGATGATTTAATTATCAACGGAGGAAAGCTTTCTGTTTCAATTGCAACCAAATCAATCACGTCAGTTCTTATTCACACCGGATTAAACATATTATCAGAAGGCGCTCCGATAAAAGCTTCCGGACTAACAAGTGAACTTGGAATAAGTGATATTAAGGAATTTGCGCTGGAAGTGATGCAAAAGTATACAGAAGAACTTGAAGATATACATTATGCAACCACTAAAGTTCGCGGAGTTACCGAATAAAGAGAGGATTTTATATAAATGGGAAACGGCTATAAAAAATACATGAAAAAAGACGTGAAACGCAACAACCCGCTGCTGCAGGTATTTATCATTTCATTTTTCAGTATGCTGCTTGTTTTCACTTTTTTGATAAAATCTTTTTCACCTACGGTGGATACGTCTATCGGAGACTATCAAGACCAATCTGCAGAATTTGATCAAGATGATGTAAAAAAGGTTGATAATAACCGTTTGGAAATGATTCAGCAAGAAGATCAAGGACGTTCGTTTACGGAATTAATATCCAAACCTGAAGATATACAGCGTGAAAGTAACAGTATAAACACTATTAGCGAGCAAAACAGCATAAAAACAGAAGAAGAAAAAACTTCCGGTAAAAATACCAAAGAAGTAAAACAAGAAGCAGAACCTATTTATAAGGTTTTTGTCGGTACTTATACTTCGGCAGAGCAAGCTAAAGTTGCAAAAGACATAATTCAAGAATCCGGAAACGGACTTAATCCGATTGTAAAATGTATCGGTTCAAATAATTATACATTACAAGTAGGTATTTTTAAGAATAAGCAGAGTGCTGAATCTCTCTTGTATACTGTCCAACAGAATCACCTTCCGGGAAGAATAGTTCA
>CADBPN010000138.1 GCA_902796585.1 uncultured bacterium | reverse complement strand
TCCGTTCATTCCGCCAAGTCCCATTGACATCATATATGGATCATATGAGCTATATGCGCCGGACATATCCAGTCCGTATGTGCCTATTGGCGATATTCCATAACCTGTCATAAAGACCTCCTACCTAAATTTAAACTAACCTATTTTAACCTTACATATATATAAAGTTTTTTGTGTTAACAAAATTGCCAGTTTTAAATTAAAATGTTACAAAACTTTACAATTGATGAAAATTTATCGTTATAAACTTTTTAAATTTGTAGTATTATAGTAAGAAATGGGGACCAGATAATATGAGAATTGAGGCTAAAAATCTAGTAAAAATATACGGCGACAGAAGTGTTGTTAATGATATATCATTTTTTATGGATAAAGGTGAAGTTGTTTGTCTATTGGGACCAAATGGTGCCGGAAAGACTACAACTTTTTATATGATAGTCGGTTTGGTAAAACCAAATAGAGGACAAGTATTTATTGACGGTCAGGAAATTACAAAATGGCCTATGAATATGCGTGCAAAAGCCGGAATCGGTTATTTACCACAGGAAAATTCTATTTTTAGAAAATTAACTGTTGAAGAAAATTTAAAGTTAGTTTTGGAAATGAATGAAAAACTCACTATAAACGAAAAGAAAGCAAAATTAGAAGAACTTTTAAGTGAATTCGGTGTAGAAAAGTTACGTAAATCACCGGCAGTTGCGCTTTCCGGCGGTGAACGAAGAAGGGTTGAAATTGCACGAGCATTAGCTGCAAGTCCTGATTTTATGCTTTTAGATGAGCCTTTTGCAGGTATTGACCCAATTGCAATCGGAGATATTAAGGACAATATTAGAAAAATATCACAAGAAAAAGGTTTAGGTGTTCTTATAACAGACCATAACCCCAAAGCTACATTATCTATTACTGATAGAGCGTACGTTATTTTCGACGGAAAAATTAAAATTCAAGGAAAAAGTGAAGATGTTGCAGTTGATCCTGTTGCTAAAGAATTTTATTTAGGAAAGGATTTTCAACTGTAATATGAAAAAGTATTTTACTGTTTATGACAGATATATTTTTACACAGGTATTGATTACAACTTTTGTAGCAATACTGCTGTTTACAATTGTATGGATAGCTCCGGAAATGCTTCTAAATACTATAAAAGAAGTTCTGGCACATGAATATTCGGTTCAGACCGGTATTTTATCGTTGTTGTATGAATTGCCTAAAATATTAGGAAAGGCATTCCCTGTTGGTTTGCTGCTTGGTTCTTTGTTTACATTTGATAAACTAAGCAAAGATTCAGAGTTAACTATCTTTAGAGCTGTCGGTATGTCGTTTTACAGAATATTGGCACCCGTAATAGCATTAAGTCTCATTGTTACAGGTCTGTGTTTTGTAACCTATGATAAATGGATTCCGTATTCTTGTCACAAATTGGCTCAGATTAAAGGGCATCAAGGCTTAACACAGTTTATTTACACAAAAAAAGATGAACATAAACATCCTTCAAAGGCAATAATTGTATCAAAATTTTTAAATAATGAAATGGAAAATGTAATAGTTACAAATTTTTCAAACCAAGTTTTTGACGATTTGCATGGTTTATCCAGTATTGATGTCGGGCAAAAAGGACACAAAACATTAGATAAAAACGGAAATCCGGTATGGATTATAGAAGATGTAACTTCATATAATATTAATGAAGAAGGCATATTTGAAAAAATCAGTAAAACTAAAAGCAAAGAGATTTTAAGAGGAGAAAGTGCTGAAGCGGCATATACTATAATGGTAAATTCTACAAAAAGAGACAGAGATATTAATAATAAAGATTTAAAAAAATATATAGATTTATTAAAAATAGAAAAAATGGATGAGGAATATAACCTCCTTTTAAATAAGTATTACCAACGCTTTTTCCATCCTTTTGTATGTGTGCTTTTGGCAACAATGGGCTGCTTGTTAGGATTTAGCAGACCGCGAGAACAACGTTTGATAGGATTTACTATAGCAATAGGTTGTATATTTTTGTATTATATAACTCTTCCGTTTTTCGATTTGTTAGCTGAAAAGCAAGTTATTCCACCGCTTTTAACAGCAGCGATACCTCCGTTAGCATTTTTATTTGCGATAATATTATTTTATAAATCAAAGGACTTGTAATATATGAAAAAAATTTTTGTGATATTTATTATATGTATTGCAGCTATTACAAAAGTATTAGCAGCATCTAATATTGATATGGATTATAACGACGGAATTTACCATTTTGTATTAAAAGGTGAAAAAATAAAAAAACAAATAAATTTTGTATCTTCACCGAATTTAATTACAAATAAAGAAGCACATTTAAAAGCTCGTTCTTTATTCACAATTAATACAGGTTTTTTTGACCCTAAAAATCAAAAAACTATTTCGTATATAGTTTCAGATTATGAAACAGTTGAAGATCCTGTATTAAATGATGCTGTTATGATGAATCCGGTATTAAGAAGAAATTTAAAAAAGATATTAGATAGATCTGAATTTAGGGTTCTTGAATGTGATAAAGAAATGAAATACGAAATTGCACCGCATAGTGCAAATGTTGATTTCCTTTGTACAATAAAGACTTCTGCTCAAGGTGGACCTCAATTACTGCCGGATTTGAGATTGGAAGAAGAATTTTTTATAGTTAAAGATAAAGAAGGTAATGTTATAAGAGAGTCTGCTTCTGTTTTACATAAGACGGCAAGAACTTTAATTGGTATAAAAACTGATGAAAAAGGAAGACAAGAAGCTCACATATTTATAGTTACAAATAAACACCCCATGGATATATATGAGGCAAGAGATCTATGTAAAAGTTACGGGCTTGATACCGCAATGGCATTTGATGGAGGAAGTTCGACTTCGCTAAACTATCAAAAGCATCAAGTAACTTCTACTCAAGCAGAAGGAGATACGGGTAGAGCTCTTAAATCATTTATGATAATTAAACAATAAAATATATTAATATTGTTTATTTGTTAAAATTTTATTCCACTCGTTAGCTGTTTTTATACTGTCTTCAAGAGATTTATTAGGATTCCAATTCAGGATTTGTTTTGCTTTTGTGTTATCAGCGACAAGAATTGCGGGATCTCCTTCTCTTCTCGGAAGATATTCAAGTGGAATTTTTTCTCCTTTGATTTTTTCACATACGCTAAAGACTTCTTTAACGCTGTTTCCGGTTTTTGTTCCCAAATTAAAATAATTGGTTTCTCCACCGTTATTTAAATACATAAGGGCACAAATATGAGCTTGTGCCAAATCTTCTACATTTATGTAATCTCTTACACAAGTTCCGTCTATAGTATTATAATCTGTACCAAACAGTTTAAATGTCTGTTCTTTGGTAGCTTTTAAGACATTCGGTATCAGGTGAGTTTCAGGTTCATGCCATTCTCCGATTCTTGTATTTGTATCAGCGCCGGCTACGTTGAAATATCTAAGTCTTACCGATTTTAAACCATAAGCTTTATTATAATCGTCCATTATTTTTTCGACCATAAGTTTGGTATTACCGTATGGATTTATAGGGTTTTGAGGGTGGCTTTCATCTATCGGAGTATATTCAGGCTCGCCATACGTAGCGGCAGTTGAAGAAAATACAATCTTTTTAACCCCAAATTCAAGCATTGCATTCAGTAGATTTAGAGTTCCGTATACGTTATTGTAGTAGTATTTTTGGGGATTTGTAACACTTTCTCCAACTTGTGAGAATGCTGCAAAATGAATTACGGAATCTATTTTATTTGACATGAATACACCCCGAATTTCATCGAGATTTTTAAGGTTACCTTTTACAAATTTTAAATTTCCGTAATTTTTAAGAGTTTCAATTGTTTCTATATGTCCTGTATCCAAGCTGTCAAAAACAATAATATCTTCTCCTTTTTCCAATAAAGCCATAGTTGTATGGCTTCCGATGTAACCAGCTCCTCCTGTTATTAAAATCATATTTAACCCCTTTATATTTTTATACTGCCATTTTCTATATTATAAATTGTAACATCTTCAAGAAATTCTTGTTCAAATAAAAGTGTATCGACAGATGTTATTATTGTTTGAATGTTTTTATCTATTGATTTCAATAAATAGTTTTGCCTTCTGTCATCAAGTTCTGCCAGTACATCATCTAATAACAAAACAGGATAATATCCGGTTTTGTCTTTAATTATATCTAATTCAGAAAGCTTTAAAGAAAGAACAATTGTTCTTTGTTGACCTTGAGATGCAAATTTTGTTGCTTCCATGCCGTTGATATAAAATTCAATATCATCTCTATGAGGCCCGATACAGGATTGATGTCTTGCAATTTCTTCTTGTCGGCGTTCTTTAAGTTCTGCTTTTAAATATTCTGAAATTTCTTCTATACTGTTTTTAGGACAAGTGTAATTTAGCGTAAAGTCTTCTGACTCACTAATTATCTTATGTTTTTCTGATGATATTTTTTCAATTTCTTTTAAGAATTTTTTGCGTAAAAATATTATATTTGCGCCGGTTATAATTAGTTGGTCATTATAAATATCCAGTAATGTATTATCTATAATTTCGTTTTTAAGTAAATTGTTTTTTTGAATTCTTATTTTATCATATTTAGTCAATCTTTCATAATAAGCGGGGTATATTTGTGAAATCGCTCTGTCTAGCCAGTCTCTTCTGTCCTGCGGTGTCCCTCTTAAAAGCAGTAAATCCTTTGTTGAAAATAATACGGTTTTTAATACGGATTTGAAATTCGCAGGGGTTGTTTTGACCTTATTAACTTTTAGTTCTCGTTTTTTTTCTGAATTATAAAAATAATCTAATTCTATTTCGGTATTATTTTTTTCTAATATGGAATTTATTTCAAAATGCTCAGTTCCTATTTGTATTAAATCAGAGATCGAAGATGTTCGTGGACTCTTTAGATCTGATAAAAAAAATACTGATTCTAATATGTTTGTTTTTCCTTGCGCATTCTTGCCAATAATCAAAGTTTTTTTAGTGGGAAACTCTAACTCTATATTTGTACAATTTCTGTAATTTTTTAGCCCTAATCTCTTAATTTGCATAATTCCAGTATATCACATCTATAATTATACTAAAAATTTTAATTGCCAATTTGTATAGTAAATTTGGGGTTATTAAAAACGTAAAAACAAATTAACTTTATTATGTAAAAAGAAATAATATGAGGTTTAAATATGAAGACAAAGCAAATAATTCCACAAAAGAGTTCAGAAAAATTGGCAGAATTCTTAGATAAGAATGGACTGCATAAACGAGATTTTGCAGAAATGATAGGCGTGACGTTATCTTATGTTTATAATTTAATAGATGAAACCGTACCTTTTTCAACAAGAGGTACAACAATTGAAAGAATTGCAACTGTTATGGAAATATCTCCCGAAGAATTTCCGGAATATAAAATTCCTCAAGAACCGATATTAGTCGATGAATCTATTGAAATAATAAAAGATTATTTAAAAGAAAATAAAATGTCTGTAGTTAGTTTCTTAAAATCATTTCCCAGAAAAAAAAGATTAGATATAGTTGATATTTTAAGAGGAGCTCTTCCTGTGCCGATTGATTACAAGGAACTTCAGTTAATCGGTAAAACATTAAATATGGGAAAAGAAGAAATTTATAATCTGTGGGAGTCAAGAATGAAACAAGTCCTCTCTTCCGCCGGAATGAATATTTATTCAAACTCAGAACTCGTTAATAACATGTTTTCTTGTCTAAGTAAATATTTATTAAAATAATATTTTTGATTTAAAGTCTACAAATGTAATCTTTTAGTTTATAATATTTTAGAGGAGAAATGTTATGAGCGAATTAAAAATTTATATGGATAAAGATATTGATCAAAATATTATAAAAACTAAAAAGATTGCAATTATAGGTTTTGGCTCTCAAGGGTACGGTCAGGGACTTAACTTAAGAGATTCCGGTTGTGATGTTGTTTTCGGACTCAGAGAAAACGGAATCTCTTGGCAGAAAGCAAAAGATTATGGTCTTAAGGTAATGTCAATAAAAGATGCTGTAAAATATGCTGATATTGTCCAAATTCTAATCCCTGATGAAGTTCAAGCAGATGTGTATAAAAATGAAATTGAACCGAATTTAAGAGAAGGACAATATTTGATGTTTTCTCACGGGTTTAATATTCATTACGGATTTATAAAACCGCAAAAAGGTGTAAGTGTTATTATGGTTGCGCCCAAAGCTCCTGGTCATACCGTAAGGAGCGAATATGTAGCGGGAAAAGGAGTCCCTTCCCTTGTGGCTCTTTATGAATCTGATAAACCAAAAGAAGATTTATCAATTGCACTCTCGTATGCATCTGCTATAGGTTCAGGAAGAACGGGGATTATTGAAACTTCTTTCAGAGAAGAGACCGAAACTGATTTATTTGGTGAACAAGCAGTATTATGCGGCGGTTGTGATTTCTTAATAAAAAATGCATTTGAAACTCTTGTAGAAGCGGGATATTCCCCTTATATGGCATATTTTGAAGTTTGTCATGAACTAAAACTGATTGTTGATTTAATATATCAAGGCGGGATTGAAGACATGCACTATTCCGTATCTAATAATGCGGAGTATGGTGATTATACCCGCGGAAGCAGAATTATTGGCTCCGACGTAAAATCAAAAATGAAAAAAATCCTTAGTGAAATTCAAAATGGCAGTTATGCTAAAGAATTTATGAGTGATATGACAACGGGCGGACATAAATTTAATGAATTAAGAAAACAATCTCAAAATCACTTAATAGAAAAAATAGGTTCTGAAATTCGTTCATCTTTTGCTTGGGGGCACAAAGATAAACTAATAGATAAGAATAAAAACTAATTTTCTGTACAGTTAGACAATGTTATTTCTTTTACTGCTTTTTACAATATAAATGTATTTAAAGATAAATACGTATATAAAAAGGAGTAAAAAATGAAAAAAACATTATCAGTATTAGCTGTATTAGGGATTGCATCTATTATCGGCACTCAAAGCGCAAGTGCTTTTACTTGGTCAGATTTAAATCCGTTCAATTGGGGACGTTGCAATCGATGTGAAAAGGTACAAAAGCAAGATTGCGGTTGTCCGAAAGTTCAAACACCTTGTCCATGTTCTACGGGAGCTGCAGCGCCTTGTGATCCATGCAACAAACAGATTATTACACCAAAACAACCTTGTGATGCTTGTGACAGATTACAGCAAGAAATGAAAAGATAAATTAGTTTACCTTTATTATGTAAAAGGACGGATTTTATGTCCGTCCTTATTTGTTGACAAGGCAGTTTATTTAAAATAATATGAGTCTGTAAATGTATCATTCATATAAATAAGGAAGTATCCCAATGAAAATTTTACCTGTTATAAACAGCCGCTTTAATTATTCAAATAATGTTAGTAAATATGCAAATAAAATTAGTTATAATTCTGCAAACAACTCGGATTCGGTTTCTTTTAAATCTATGTATAGTGAATCGTTAACTGCATTAGCATCAAAGAATTATAATAATTTTTCGGAAGCAGAGATGGTTTTTGGTAAAATGCTGGAAACTATAATGAATGACTTATCAATAAATAAGTCACCCTTTTTTGACAATATTTATTCATTATATAAACAAATCGGTTTAAAAGATTTATTTAATTTATTGACTTCTCCGCGTTCGATAAAACCGATAGAATCTATTATAAAACGCTCAGAAGAACTAGACAGTGTTGTTCTTGCAAAATCTTCAGAAGAGCCTATCTTCCAATTATACAATTTAGGAAGAAAAGGTTTTTTTCAAAATGAAAAGAATCCCAGAGATATACGTTTGTGTTTTGTGAAAGAAAAAAAATCATCACCGCATTCGTATTTGGAATACAGAACTGACAAAAAAAATGATTTGTTTTTAGATCAAACTTATGGTAAAAGCTATATAAGCACCGGATTTTATTCAAGTAACGGTGCTAAGAAAGTTGAAACAGATATCTATGATGGCGGAAAGCCTGATACAACTTTTTATAACCCTGATGGTACAAAACCATTCTTTAAAAACTGGTTTTTCGGCGGCATTCCAACTGAGGGGGCATATTAAGAGTTAAGTATGTGCTGTAAAAATGAGTTTTTATAAGGATTTCTGTGCAAATTCTTATGAGTCATTTTATGAATCGGTGTAGTTGTAGTGATCATGTTGTACATTTCTTGGTTAAATGGCTCAAACTGTGCATTCTGCATTAATAAAACATTTTCAATGTAATAAGTCGGCATATTTAAAAATTGTTGTTTCAATTTTTCATCATGAAGAATTGTAATAATAAAGAATTTATCAAGCATTAAATAGTCTATAACCGAATTTTCGTGTTTCCAGTATTCTAGTAGCAAATTTAATACATCATTGATAATTTTATTACCCGCTTTTGCTCCTAAAAAATAAGATGATTCTATTGAAATTACGGAATCTAAATGATTGCTGTATATTTTAAAGTCATTTATATTTTTTATAAATGGAAATAAATATGTTTGAAGTGATTTAAACGAAAAAATTTCTGCATTAAAAATTTCATCCGGAATTTTATCTGTCAGCAAGATTGTAGAATCTACCCAAGTCCCTCCGTATTTAGCCAGTAATGAAAGTCTTAGTATATCAGAATAATGTGCAAACGGAATTATGCCTTTTTTGTGTTTTTCAATTATGTATTCCGGCAAATCTATGTACTCGGATATATTATTGTTATTGAGTAGAATAACTTTGTCCGAATGGTATTTAAGTACGGAATCTGTACACTTTTTAACTATAGCCGGCATGTTATCTTTTCCCTGAAACCAGCATTGCCAAATTTTATTCGGATACTTATCGGAAGTTTCCATAATTTCTTGTTTATCTAAAATGTATTCATATTTTTTTAAATAATCAATGGCTTTTGTGAATTTATTTTTTCTTTTTGCTCTTAGTAATATACCATTTACGAGTCCTAAAAAATTGTAGTTAACGCTATAAAACTTATGAAAAAAACGCATATTATATTCTCCGTTAATATTATAAATTGAGTATAACATGTACATAATAAATAAAAAATGATACAATAAATTTATGAAAATTTGTGTTGTACCTATTGATAACAGACCAGTTTGCTATAATCTTATTAAAGATATATGTGATGTGGATTCTGATATTGAATTATTTATACCGCCCAGAGAATATTTGGGTGACTTAACTAAAAATGCGGATTATGAAAAAATCATTGATTGGCTTAATAATATTCCAAAAACCGATGTTATGGTTTTATCCTTAGATACAATTGCTTATGGGGGTTTAATACCTTCCCGCAGAAGCTTATATACTATAGAAGATATAAAAAACAGAATTAATAAAATTAAACATTTGTTAGTAGATAATAGAGTTTATGCTTTTTCAAGTATCATGCGAATTTCTAACAATAATTTTAATGAGGAAGAAAAAGAGTATTGGAAAGATTACGGAAAAAAAATATTTGAATATTCTTACAATTGTTCCAAATATGGAAGTTTTGAAACAGATGTCCCAAATGAAATTATTGAAGATTATTTAAAAACGAGGAAAAGAAATTTTGAAATTAATAAAATGTATTTAGATTGGCAAAAAGAGGGCTTATTTGATACATTGATATTTTCAAAAGATGATTGTGCAGAATTCGGATTTAATGTCGATGAAGCAATTGAACTTGAAAAATTAGGAGGAAAAACTAAAACCGGAGCAGATGAAATTCCGCTTACACTTTTAGCAAGAGCAATAAAAAAAGATATAAAAATTTATATAAAATATACTGAGCCTGAGTACAAAAACAGAATTTCAAATTATGAAGATGTTTCAATTGAAAAATCTGTTCTGGGGCAGTTGGAGTTGGGGGGATTTTCTGTTGTTGAAGAAGAAAAAGATTCGGATATAGTTTTGGTTGTAAATAATTTTATCGAGAAGCAGGGGGAACTTGTAATGGGTTGGGATACACAACCATTCAGTTCTGTGTTTACTACTCCGCAGAAACCCTTTGCAGTCGCTGATGTCAGATTTGCAAACGGAGCAGATAATGAATTTGTGCATCAAATATTAAAGAAAGAAACTTATCCGCAGTATGGTTATTCCGGATGGAACACGAGCGCAAATAGTTTAGGAAGCCTGCTTGCCGGGATAAAGGTCAAGTATAACGCTAAAGTGTATAATAATCGTGCATGGCAAAAATTGCAGGCAATAAGACTTCTTGATGACTGGGGGTATCAGGCAAATGTCCGCAATGAAATTAATTATCCCGATGATATTTCTGAAAAAATGAAACAATTTGAGCAAATTATATTTGATGTATTGGATATCAAATTAAAATATATTTACCCCAGATATATTTACCCCAAATATATTTACCCCTGGAATAGAAAATTTGAAATTGAAGTGGTTTTAGAAACTATCTCTTCAATGGAGAAAATATAGCTGTAGGAGTGAATGTGGCATAGGGATGCAGATGGGTGTCAATTAAAAAAAAATATGGAGTTTACCCTCTCCAAGAATTTCTAAAATTCTGACGAATTTTGAAATTCTATCCTCCCCCAAGGGAGGTTGATAACTTTCCATTTTCCATTTTTCATTTAAAAAACTACCCACCCGCATATTTAACGACAAAGTAAAAAACCTCTCACTAAGAGAGGTTTTTTAATATCTGTTTTTTTATTCTTAACCTGAGAATGTTTTGTATGAT
Source organism: uncultured bacterium (assembly GCA_902796585.1). GTDB lineage: Bacteria > Cyanobacteriota > Vampirovibrionia > Gastranaerophilales > Gastranaerophilaceae > CAG-196. The sequence continues at coordinate 443 of CADBPN010000138.1, read as the reverse complement.
TTTTCGATGTTATCGTCAACTACTTTTTTAACAGCTTCTAATTCAGTGTTAACAGCATTTCTTTCGTTGTCTAATCTTGTTAATTTTAATTCCAGGTTTTTGTCTTCTTGTTGAACGATAGAAATTTGAGCATTAATTTCGTTTTGTTTCTGGTCATATAAATATTTTTGGTATTCATATTGGTTAAATGCATCTTCATAAGCATCGTCATCTGTTGTTTCAGAACATTTTAGGTCTACCCAATCCCAAGCATCATCACCTGCAGGAATACCGATTCTTTTGATTCTGCCGTCAGAATCAAATTCTAATTGGCATCCATTTTTTGTTTGTTTATCTTCATATGTTCCGTCTTCATCAAACTCATATACAGCTAAGTTCGTTGCTTGACCATTTTCTTTTAATGTTGCAAATTCTGTAGCGGGGATGAAGTGAGGAACAGTTTG
>CADBPN010000137.1 GCA_902796585.1 uncultured bacterium | reverse complement strand
GATTATATTTTCAAGATAGTCTTTTTCTGTTTCAAGTTGAAAAATCATTTCTTGAGATTTTTCTTTTGTAGTTTTTGACTTTGTATACAATTTATAATATCTTTGGGCATTCTCTTTTAATGTTTTTGTTTCATCAAGGTCTATTGTAATATTTTGATTATTTATGTAATCAAAAACACCTATCGATTTTTGAAAATCTGATTTTTGGTATAAGTTTGCGGTTAAAAGTTCACCATATAATTTGTATTTATCTGTATTATCTCCTTTTTTTAGCAATTGCTCTATTTTGAAGATGGCATTTTTTGTTTTTCTTAGTTTAGAATTAACAATTTCTAACAGTTTGTTTTTTTCTGTTTTTATATTTACTCCCTCTTGAATTTTGGAATAATAATTATCCAACATATCATTTACTGAATTTTGAAGCATGGAATCCGGAAGAAGTTCTTGAAACAGAGTATATTTATCTCCTTTTATTGCAGGTCTGAATGTTTCTGTACTAAGATACTCCCGAATTTTTTCGTTTGATAATCCGCTAAATTGAAGTTTTAATTCGTTAGACAAATAACTCGGTGCTGAAAAGTTATTTTTGGCATTTACCCCTGCCACCGGAGGATAAATATATTTCAACCCGCCTTGAAGTTCTCTGTATCTACTCTTTTCAGCCCCTACATTATGTGCACAGCCGATTATTACAGATGTTTCTTTATCATATAAGATAACATTAGAATGTTTTCCCATAAGCTCAACGCACAAACACAAAACACGCCTTTGAGACAGTTCATCGTATGTTTCAAAATGAAGCTCAAAAATTCTCTCGTTTTCTATAACTTGAGAATCTGAAACTCTGGCACCTTCCAGATATTTTCTTAAAAGCATACAAAACATCGGTGGTTTATTCGGAATTTGAATATGCCTTCTTTCTTCATTAATTTTATTCATAAAACACAAATGATAAATATTAGGATTTATATTTATATATAATTTTCGACTCTCTCCGTTGTTTCTTAAAAACAGTATAAAGTCTCTCCTTGTGGGTTGTTGAATTTTCTGCAATCTGGAACCGATAAAAAAATCTGCATTTTCCGAGAAAAAAGCTTTCATAGTCAGAAAATCAATGTTAATCATCTGTATCTCCGAACCATGCCGGCATTATAATTATACTGATTTATAGAATTCATATACCTTGAATACGTAGGATAATTTTTATACATCCTGTTTCTTGTTGAGTAATTTGATTGAGCTTGCCAATACGGAACGACTCGCGGATTCATTGTTTGGCGATAGTAATTATTCCTGTAACTGCTCGCCGATATTGCATTATAAATACCCTTATTAAACGAATATGCATAAGAGTTGTTAGCCATAAATAAAATTAAAATTACAAAAAGAAATTTTTTCATATTTATATTATAACGCACTCTTGTTATAAATAAAAATTAGAAATTTCATTATAATATTTCTGCATATATTTGAAATTTTATTAAAATTTGGAGTTGAGATATCTAAAAACAGAGTTATACTGATATATATAATTAGTGTTATTGGAGGCATGTGTGATGGAATTAAGTGCAATATCTAACAATTCTTTAGACATTGAATCTTTAATAAACGGAACAAATCGAACTAATAATGGTAACAATATAAAAACTCAAACTGCCGAATATGCAAAAAAGGGTGAACCTATGTATATGGCAGATATGGATTCTGATGAAGACGGTACCGTTACACTTGATGAATATAGAGAATACTGCAAGTCAAAAGGCATTAACACAAAAGATATGATGAAAATGTCTCAACTGGCATCTGCATATCGTACAATGAAAGCGGAAAACGAAGCTATTGATTATATTTCCAAATTAAAACCAAATGTTTTCCCCAAACTAAAACAAGCCAACTCCGAGTCAAATCATGTTAAAAACAATGATAATAAGTTTAACATATCTGCAGATGCAAATTCCGAAAAAAAGGTTTCATATAAGGATTACATGGAATTTTGCGAACAAAATAGCAAAGTTTCTGAAATTAAATCTAATACTAAAATTGAAGAAACAGACAACGGAAAATTTAAAATATCTAATGCTGGAAAAGCGCTAAAATCATACAATACAAGTGAAAAACACGCACTTAAAAGCACATTTGAAAAGGAAGTTTAAAATTTGCTATACAGCAGAATACAATCCTGAACCTAATTTTAGTGCATTTATATTGAGCGGCAGCAAGTCTTTTTTCTTTTCTCCCAAAACTTTTTCAACGGCTTTAATTAGAGAAAGTTCTGATATTATATTACAAACAGAAGAAAGGACTCCTAAAGAAACTACATTAGTTACTTTATTTGTACCTAAATCGTTTGCAATTTTACCCATTGGAGCAAAAACATAATTTATATCAGTTCTTGGCTTAGTTTCTTTTACAAGAGTTGAATTGGCTACAATAGTACCGCCTGATTTTACTCTTTCTACAAATCTATCAAAAGACTGCTGATTTAAAACTAATGCATAATCAGTATTTTGTTTGTGTACAGAACTAACCTCTGTATCAGAAACAACTATTTCGCAATTGACGGTACCGCCTCGCATCTCCGCTCCGTAACAAGGATACCAGGTAACATTTTTACCATCGAGCATAAATGAGTTTGCTAAAATAGTACCGGCTAATAATATTCCTTGTCCGCCAAATCCTGCTAATATAAAATTTTTTTCCATTATATGTTTCCTTTAATATTTCTATTTTTATATTTTTTTGAACCGGAAGATAAACCGTATGCTTTTAAATATTGAGCATAATTTTTAACCGGTTTAATTGTTTTGTATACAGACTCTTTTGAAAGCTGACATATTTTCTTTTCTATAGGCTTTTTCATTCCAAAATTTAAAGAATTTATTGAATCAATCTTCATTTAATCACCCATTATATTTTTATAGATTCCAAGCGGAAATATCTCTGACATTTCGCCCCTAATTCTTTCATGAGCCTGTTCGGGAGTCATATGCCAATTAGTAGGACAAGATGACAAAATTTCTACAAAACCGAATCCGAGACCTTCAAGCTGTACTTGAAACGCTTTTTTTATTGCTTTTTTTGCTTCATTTATGTGCGGAATTGAATCCAAAGCAACACGAGCAGAAAATGCAGTTCCGTCACATAGCGCAATGTGTTCCGCCATTTTAATCGGATAACCATAATACTCTCTGTTTCTGCCCATTGGAGATGTTGTCGTTTTTTGTCCCATTGTTGTTGTAGGACCAAGCTGACCGCCTGTCATACCATAAGTTGTATTATTTATCATAAATGATGTAATTTTTTCACCGCGTAACGCAGTATGCATAGATTCTGCCAAACCGATTGATGCAAAGTCACCATCTCCTGAATACGTAAACACTACTTTATCAGGCTGGGCTCTTTTAACACCGGTTGCAGAAGCCAAAGCGCGACCATGAGGCGCTTCTACACAATCTACATTTAAAAAATCGTACAAAAATACCGAGCAGCCGATTGATGTTGATGAAATCGTTTTTTCTGTTAAATTCAATTCATCAAGAACTTCTGCCACAAGTCTTATTGCAACACCATGGTCACACCCCGGACAAAATGTATACTTAAAATTTTCTTTAAACGATTTTGGTATACTAAATACTTGCTGCATAATTTTTCTCCATTACCTTTTCAACGGAAGACACAATCTCTTCAACACTTAACCACTCACCGCACGGACGATTTACCAATTCTACCTTTGAATTTCCGTTCACAGCATATTTTACATCTTTAAACATCTGCCCCATATTCATTTCAACAACAATAAAGTCTTTACCAAGTTTTGATAATTCTTCAATTCTGTTATTTGGGAACGGATTTAAGGTTATCGGCCTAAAACATCCCGCTTTGATTCCTTTTTCTCTCAACACTTTCATTGCAGCCTTTATATTTCTTGTCATCGAACCGAACGCAGTAAGAATTATATCAGCATCGCTGACACCAAATTCCTCATACGAAGTTTCATTTTCTGCAATTACTTCAAATTTTTTATGCAAATCAATGATGTGTTGAATTTGTTTAGCTTCTTCTCTGGCACATGAATATATAGCTCTTGCATCTCTTCCTTTTGCACCGGATAAAGCCCAAGAAGAAACATCAACTTCAGGATACGGATATTCACCAAAGTTTGCAGGCTCCATCATTTGACCTAATAATCCATCTGCCAGAAGAATAACCGGGTTTCTGTATTTTTGCGCCAAATAAAAAGCTCTATATGTATAATCAATACATTCCTGGACATTCGACGGCGCTATAACTATTATTTTATAATCACCATTACCGCCGCCATACACAGATTGGTTATAATCACCTTGTGCCGGGTAAATATACCCGAGCCCCGGTCCTGTTCTCATGACATTTACAAGTACAACCGGAAGTTCATCCGAAGCTGCGTAAGAAAGAGCTTCTTGCATTAAAGCTACCGCACAAGATGAAGATGAAGTCATAGCCTTAACTCCGGTTGAAACGGCACCCATAACCATATTTATTGCCGCCAGCTCACTCTCTGCACAAACGTATCCTCTGCCTAACTCCTGCATTTTTCCGCTCAAATACTCACCTATTTCAGTTTGAGGTGTTATAGGATACCCAAAATAGCATTGACAACCTGCATTTACAGCTGCTTGCGCGATTGCGTAATTTCCCTTTATTAGAATTTTATCTGAATTTTCCATTTTTAACTTTCCATTTTCCATTATTGAAGTTATCTCCACACCTCGGTAATCGCTAAGTCAGGACAACGTTTTGCACACATTGCACAACCTATACACTCACCGTTGGGATCATCAAATTCAACCATATAATCACCTAAACGATTTGTTTTATCGCTTTTTTTTATCAATTTTTTCGGACAAGTTTCCGTACAAATATAACATGATTTGCACCTATTATTATCTATAACTATTTTACCCATCATTACTCCTATCAACTAAAAGTATAGCAAAAACAATGTTTTGAGACCTTGATTGTTAAGAATTGTAACAAAATGTTTTTGTTTTTGTTATCAATTTTTAAAAATGTGGAATTTACGAAATATAAAGGTATGCAAGGATGCGTACACTAAGGATAGAATGCCGGAAAGGAGTTTCAAATGGCACTTACAATTAACACAAATTTATCATCAATGATTGTTCAATCAAATTTATCAAAAGCAACTGTTTCTTTGAACAAAGCAATTGAAAGAATGACAACCGGTTATAAAATTAACAATGCATCAGATAATGCAGCCGGTTATTCTATAGCAAGAAACTGGGAAGCCAGATTAGGCTCATTAGATGTAGCAGCTGATAACGCAGCAACAGGCGCAGATATGTTATCAACATTAGAAGATCATTATGCATTGGTTTCTTCTCACATTCAACGTGTAAGAGACTTAACAGAGCAAGCCGCTAACGGAACTTATGGTTCTGCATCACTAAAAGCTATAAATTCAGAAATCACAGCAAGACTTGAAGAAGTTGACAGAATTGCCGCTAATTGTGAATTTAACGGAATAGAGTTGATGATGGGCGGAGATACAACACAAGCTAAAGATGGTTTGGACATTCAGGTAGGTATCGAACAAACTAAAGAAAAAAGCAGAATACATTTGAATAGCACATTATTTGAAAGCGGACAAGTAAAAGATTTATTCACTGCAGCAGGAGCAACTGTAAGAGAAGGTCACGAAGTTGCGGATATTGCAAAGCTATGCACCGGATATAATTCTGAAACCGGCTGGTTATCAGGAGATAGTCCTGCAGCTATGCTTGAAAAGATTGATAATGTTATAAATAATATTTCAAACCGTATTACAACATTAGGTGCAGCGCAAAACAGAATTGAATCTGCTATTGAATCAATTGGGGTTCAATCTGAAAACATAACATCATCATTATCAACTTTACGAGATGCTGATGTAGCTGAAGAATCTTCAAACTACATAAAAGCTCAAATTCTTCAACAAGCTTCTGCAACACTACTTGCAACAGCTAACCAAACACCAAGCATTGCTTTGAACTTATTGTAATACATAATGCAAGGAAGCATATAGGGATATTAGTCGGCCAGAAAGGAGTAAAAAATGGCACTTACAATTAACACAAACTTATCGTCAATGATTGTTCAACAGAACCTAGCAAAATCGACAAATTCATTGAACCAAGCAATTGAAAGAATGACAACAGGTTACAAAATTAACCACGCATCAGACAACGCTGCAGGTTATTCAATTGCAAGGAATTGGGAAGCACAATTGGGATCATTAGATGTTGCTGCTGACAACGCTGCAACAGGTGCAGACATGTTATCCACTCTTGAAGATAACTATGCATTAATTTCTTCACACATTCAACGTGTAAGAGATTTGACAGAACAAGCCGCTAACGGAACTTACGGTGATGAATCAAAAAAAGCAATCGAATCAGAAATTACTGCAAGACTTGAAGAAGTTGACCGTATTGCTGCAAACTGTGAATTTAACGGAAGATATATGATGGACGGTACCATTAACGGTGCACTTGCAATTCAAGTCGGTATCGATCATCAATCCAGCAAATCTCAAATTTCTTTAAAAGAAGAACTGTTCAAAAGAGGAGATATTCAAGCTCTATTT
>CADBPN010000136.1 GCA_902796585.1 uncultured bacterium | reverse complement strand
CTCTACACTATAAATCTGTTTTAAACTCCCAACAACTCGGCATCATAGCCAATAAAAACGCATCACAACCGTCCTGAAAACCTATAATCTTCAACTATTAAAATCTTCGCACCAAATATATCCATATTTTTATTATACATAAAGATTGTTAGTGTATTGTTAGAAATTAAAATGCAAAAGTATTATTAATTTTTAAGATAAAACAACTCAACTTGATAAAAAAATAAAATTATTTAGTATGACTGAATAGCGCAATAATAAAGGGATATAGAAATAGCGGACGACGGGACTCGAACCCGCGACGTCAACCTTGGGAAGGTTGCATTCTACCACTGAATTACGTCCGCTTAACTTATGACTCAAATAAATCGCTTATTTTATCCGCAATATCCTTCGGATCAATTTCTTGAGTAACTTTATTAATATCTTGAGCCATTTGATAAAGTTTTGCTGCCTCTACTTTATCCCCGACAATTGTTATTGCCCTTGCCAAATTAAAGTGAGCAAGCGCATAGCTTGGATTTGCTTCCACTGCCTTCTTAAATAATTCTATTGATTCTCTTACTCTGCCTAAATCATCAAGATAAATTACACCTAAATTATTATAAGCAATATCATAAGCGTCATTGTATTTTATAGCTAATTTATATGATTTTATTGCCTCGTCTGTGTCACCCTTACCCCAATATAAGAATCCTAAATTACAATGAATTTTTGCATTATGCGGTTCATATTCTAATGCTTTTCTATATATAGACAGAGAATTTTCATAATCTTCTTTGTCATAAAAAGCACTTCCTAAATTTACATATATATCTATATCTTCAGGTGTTAATACATACGCAGTCTGATACGCTGAAATTGCAGCATCCGGATCAGATTTATTTTCCTGAAATACAAATCCCATGGTCTGTGCAATAACACTTGTCCATGAAGGATTAGGATTTAACGTTATTGCTGTTTGATAGTGAGAAATTGCTAAATCAAATTCGCCCATAATATAATATATATTTGCTAAATTTGAATATAAATCCGGAATATTCGGAGCCATTGCTATTAATTTATTATAAATATCAATTGCTTTATTATAATCACCCTGTTCTTCATAAGCTCGACATAAATGTCTGTATGCTGTTATATTAAACGGGTCAAGCCATATTGCCATTTTGTACTCAGTTATTGAATCTTCAAAATAACCGGTAGATAAATAAATATCGCCTAAAACACAATACAAAGGAGCAAAACCCGGAGCTATTTCAACAGCTTCTTTATATAACTGAACAGCAAGTCCAAAATTTTTGAACTGTATCGCATAAAAACCTTTTAAAAATAACGGCAAAAATCTTAAATAAGCAATATTTAACCATATATTTTCTCTGGCATCTTTATCAAAAGGTGCCAATATGAAAGCTAAAACCCTTTCTTTAAATGCTTTCCATTTTTGTTTTCTATTTCTGAATGACATTGCTTCATATAATTTATACAATATATAATGCGAAGTGGAAGATTTAATCTTTGAACACATAACAGCAGCTTCCGCAGCATCAATTGCATCTGTAAAGTGAGCTTTTTTAATAAATGTTTCAGCAAGCATGTGATAAGCTTCATAATAATTATTCTTTTTTTCTAATGCTGTTGTGAAATAATTAATAGCTTTATCCAACTCTCCTTTATAGAAAAATGCAACACCTATTTTGTAATATATTTCATAAGAATCTATCAAAGATTCCATTGCTAATTGATATTCTGTAATTGCTTCATCAATATATTGACCGGCATTAAATATATCAAGATGCCACTTCAAATACAAATCACCCATTCTTATGTGCAAATGAGGATTTGTAGGATCTTTTTGTAAATCAATTTTGCATCTCTCTATTTGATTATACATTTTATTATTACTTCTAACTTTGTTTGTAATTTCTTCATCTGTCTTCATATTAATACCTAGTCTGAATCACTGCTGTATATATACATATAGTATAACAAATTTTGCCTGTCATATTCATTTAAATTTGAATATGAAATTGTATATTCGTTAGTATAAATTTCATCTATCTCTGTTATCGTTCCTACAAATGATATTGTACCATAATCTTTGGGTAAAATTAATACACAATTGAAATTTTCTTCTAATTCAAAAGATTTATCACTATAAAATTTCAAATAATCCGTTGAAATTTCAAATGTTTTGGCATTAATAAAAGATTCTCCTTTTGTTATTTGCAGAGTTTCAACCGCTTTAATTGCCGGAATTTCTTCGTTTGGAGTCATCTTCATTGCATTGTAATCTAATTCAACCGAGAATTCCTCTTCTAATGGAGAAGATATTACAATAGCATTAAAATCAACAGTACCCACTTTAGAAAACGCTTTAATTGTCAATCTTCTGCCAACATCTAGGTATTCAATATAGCGCATAAAGTATGAAGGTAAATCTATAACAACCCTGTCATCATATATTTCCGCAATTTTTGCAGTCATTTCAACAAGATTGTTTTCTTTTTCAAAATTTATACTTAATGTTTGTCCAATTTGTAACAAATCCATAATGCAATTATAAGTTACTTTTTAAGAAAAGACAACTGTATAAATCTTATACATCAATTAATATACTAATTTTTATTTTCTTCTTTTAAATCGTTATTAAAGAAAAATAACATTTGCATGCTTTCTACGCTTGCGTAAATTTCTGACAATTGCTGATAAATTGTTTCCAAGCATTCTTTTATAACTTCATATCTTCCCTCTATACGTTTTTCGATTTTATCTTGTAACATAATTTCTCCTTGTACCTTATAGGTCACTCATTTATTTACCAATCTATGCCAAAATAGTTAACATGTCAAGATTAAAATTATTAGGCGAAAATATAAAAAAATATAGATTAGAAAAAGGCTTAACTCAAGAAAAATTGGCTGAAATGGTCGATTTATCAAGAGAATATATTATAAGGGTTGAGATGGGGCATAAAAGAATAAGTTTAAAAAAATTATTTGAAATCGCTGATGCCTTAAATGTTGATTGTTCAATGTTGGTAAATTTTAAATAATTCGGTGCGTCAAACGACGCACCCTACTTTATATTTTTACAAGATAAGTCGTTTGACGCACCAATAAAATTAAAATAAAAAATAAGGTGCGAGGGTAAATATTACCTTCGCACCCTACTTTTTGTAAAGTTTTTGGTATTACTATTTAAGTAATGCACCGACTGCCTTGTAGACATTCATTCTGGTTTCAGCATCTTTTTGTGCTTGAGCATAAAGAGCTTCTGCTGCTTCAGGATTTGTCTTAAGAAGTGATTTATAACGTCCTTCACTTCTGATAAATTCCTGATAATCAATCTTAGGATCTTTAGCATCCCAGCTGAACGGTACTTCTGCAGATGGATTGTATCTGTATAATGGGAAGTAACCTGCTTCAACGGCACGTTTTTGTTCTGTTTGAGTCTTAGACATATCAATACCGTGAGCGATACAAGGAGCGTAAGCAAATATGATAGAAGGTCCGTTATAAGCTTCAGCTTCTTGGAATGCTTTAAGAGTTTGATTTCTGTCAGCACCCAGAGCAACAGATGCTACGTAAACATAACCATAAGACATAGACATTAAGCCCATATTTTTCTTATAAGTTGGTTTACCGCCTGTAGCAAACTTAGCAACAGCACCGGTTGGAGTTGATTTAGAAGCTTGACCGCCTGTATTTGAGTAAACTTCTGTATCAAGAACAAGGATATTAACATTCTTGTTTTGAGCAAGAACG
>CADBPN010000135.1 GCA_902796585.1 uncultured bacterium | reverse complement strand
GAAAGTATTAATATTAATAAAAATAGCAAAAACTTTTTCATAATATTAATATAACGTTTTTTTTTTCAAAGTAAATCGTTTATATGATAGGTTTTTTTTGAAATTTAGATTATAATGTTATAGTCCGAAGAAAGTATGAGAAAAAAATGATACCATCAAATATATTAATTATTGTAGTAGCTTTTGCCATCGCTGTTGTAGCGATTTATATATTGTATTCAATTATTTTATTTCAGGGCGGCGGCAAAAATAATGAAGAATTTCAACTTACAACAAAAAATATTTTAGAACAAGTTACAATATTATTTGATAAGGGTGAATACGCTCTTGTTGAGTTACTTTCAATACCTTATCTTGACAGAATGCCTAAAAATACAGATGTAAGATTATATCTTGCAAAAGCTCTTTATAATGAAAAAAAATATAATTCTGCAATTAAACATTGCGGAGAAATATTAAAAATAAAACCAAATGATATAGATACTCACATAATTTTGGGTAAATGCTATGCAAAAAAAGAAATTTTAAGTAAAGCAATAAAAGAATTGGAATATGTAACAGAGCGCAGAAAAGAAGATAAAGAATCTCTTGAAATGCTTGCTAAATTATATAATGAAACAGAACAATATTATATGGCAATTGCTGCGTATGAAGCATTGGCGGATTTAACCACAAACGATAACGACATGGCAGAAATTCAATTAATTATTGCAGAATTAAATGAAACAACTCATAATTATCCGGAAGCATTTGAAGCATATAAAACAAGATTGGGTATTTATCCTAAGGATGTTAATACAAACAAAAAACTTGCAGAATTACATATAAAAATAAATAATCATTCCGGAGCAATCGAAACATTATTATATATGCTAACTTTTGTTACTGAACCTAAAATGCTTCTTTGGGTATATGAAACATTGGTTGATTTATATGAACAAATTGAAGAATACGATAAAGCTATTGAATATGCAGAAAAAATGCTGGATATACAAGGTTCTGATAAGTTTAAAATCAGAGATAAAATTGCTCAATTCAATATAAAATTAGGTAACAGCAATGACGGTATTTTAATACTTGAAGACTTGGCTTTATTATCGCAAAATGGTTTTGAAATTACACTGGAACTTGCAGAGGCATATATTAACATAAAAGAATATAATAAAGCTCTTGAAAGATACAATTTACTTTTAGATAAAGCTCTTCCAAGAGAGGCAAAAATAGTAAATTTATTAATTTGTGATTTATATATTAAATGGGCAAATGATATGTTAGAGGTAGGAACCATTGAAAAAGCCTTTACATATTTAAAAAATGCAATACAATATAATGCAATAAACTCGGAAGCATATTTTACAATGGCTCAAGCATATTGTTCACAGAATAGTTATAATGAAGCAATAGAGAATTTATTGAAAGCTTTGGATTTTGATAAAGAAAAACAATACCATACAAAGTATTTATTGCTTTTAGCGGATTGTCATCATGAATTAGGTAATTTCTTTGAAGAGAAAAAAGCACTTACTGATTTATTAAAAATAGATGAGAAAAATGCGGAAGGTTTGTATAAATCCGGTCTTATGTATGTAAATCAGCATGATATTAGAAAGGCGGAAGAATTATTCCTTGCCGCTTTAGATCAGGATCCGGATTTAATTCAAGCAAAATACAATCTCGCATTAATATATGAAAACAATAACAAAGAACGTGCAAAAGAGCTTTATATAGAGGTTTTAGAACAAGATCCAAGCTATACAGAAGCCAGAAATGCTTTAGCCGATTTAACAAGTTCAGACTATTAAATTAATAATATATAAATTCTTAATTAAAAGTGGATGACATAAAATCATCCACTTTTTAGTTTATTCAAATGTATTAATCAAAATAGAAATTCTGATTAATCATCAGCATGACCTGCTGTTCCCAATACATCGCGCATTTTATGCATAACCATTTCTTTAACGGCAGTTCTTCCAGGTCCCATATATTCTCTTGGGTCAAATTTTTCAGGGTGTTCAATAAAGAATTCTCTGATTGTAGATGTCATTGCTAATCTTAAGTCTGTATCAATATTGATTTTAGCAACACCGTGTTTAGAAGCATAGTTAAGCATGTCTTCCGGAACACCTTGTGCGTCAGGCAAGTTACCGCCATATTTATTACATTTAGCAACAAATTCAGCCGGAACTGATGAAGAACCATGAAGAACTATCGGATAATCACCAAATCCTGCTTCTTTAAGAGCATCTTTAATTTCTTTTAGTCTTTCAAAGTCTAATTTTGCTTCGCCTTTGAATTTATATGCGCCGTGAGAAGTTCCGATAGCGATTGCAAGAGAATCACAACCTGTTCTTTTTACAAATTCAACAGCTTCTTTTACGTTAGTGTATTTAGCATCTTTGTCTGATACATTAACGTCATCTTCAACACCTGCTAATTTACCTAACTCAGCTTCTACTGAAACTCCTCTTTCGTGAGCGTATTCAACAACTTTCTTAGTTACTGCTACGTTTTCTTCAAACGGGAATCTTGAACCGTCTATCATAACTGATGAGAAACCGCCATCGATACAAGCTTTACAAATTTCAAAATCAGCACCGTGATCTAAGTGAAGTGCTATAGGAACTGTAGTTGTAGCAAGTGCTGCTTCAACTAACTTAATAAGATAAGTTTGGTTAGCATATTTTCTTGCACCTGCTGAAACTTGAAGAATGATAGGTGATCTTGTTTCTTCAGCAGCTTCTGCAATACCTTGTAAAATTTCCATGTTGTTAACATTGTAAGCACCGATAGCGTAACCGCCT
>CADBPN010000134.1 GCA_902796585.1 uncultured bacterium | reverse complement strand
TAAGCATTAGAAAATCTGAATATAATATATGGAACATCTGATAATTGAATGTATTTTTCCATAGTTAATTTTGACAAGCCATAAGGCGACATTGGTTCTGTTGGATGTTTTTCGTCTAGGGGTAAATATTTCGGATTTCCGTATACTGCCGCAGACGAAGCTGTTATAAATTTCTTAACGTTGTATTTTTTACAAACATCTAAAAGTCGTATCGTTGCCATTATATTCATATTAGCGTCATAATATGGATTTGAAATAGAAAAATTCACACTTGTTTGAGCGGCTAAATGGATTACATAATCCGGTTTTTCTGATTCAAAAATTTCATCCAAATTATCTTTTTCGATATTTACCCGATAAAGTTTTAAGTTATCAGAATTTTGCAGGTTATCTTCAGAACCTGATGACAAATTATCCAAAACAACTACCGAATAATTGTTTTCTAATAATTTATCTACTATGTGGGAGCCGATAAAACCTGCTCCGCCTGTAATTAATACTCTGTTAAGCATGATTTTTCGGTTCCCTTCTGATTTTAAATTTTATTCCTAAAACAGTGATTATCTTATGTCTTTTATCGTCAGAATTTTTGAGTGAAAAAATGTTTTCTAGAAATGAATTTTTTTGCTGATTGTTTAATAGATGTCCGTATTTTTCATATAAATCCTTATGGAATTCGTGTATAAGTTTCCATAGAAGCTTATTTTGTTCTTTGGTTATGTTTTTTACCATAGAAACATTGTGTCGCCTATAGTGAAATAAGATTTCCGGAATTTTATATACTTTTGCACCATTTTCAATTAATGAAAGCCAAAATTCATAATCTTCCCACCCATAGCGCATTTCTTTTTTATAACCGCCAACCTTTTCCCAATCTGATTTACGAAACAAAGCAGTACAAAAAATACGATTACCCGATAAAATATCGGGGAATTTATAATTTGGAAGTTGCCATTCACCAGCTTCTGTCCCAAAAAAGTCAGCTTTACAATATACAATTCCGAGATCTGAAATATTTTCAATTACATTATAAGCTTTCTCTGCATAAGTTTTATCTATGATATCATCGGCATCTAATGGTAATATATATTCACCACATGCAATTCGTATTCCTGTATTTCTTGCGCCACCAAGTCCTTTGTTTTCTTGATTAATCAGTTTTATTTTAGGATTATTGACAGTTTTCAAATATTCTAAAGTTCTGATATCTGTTGAGCCGTCATTAACAACTATAATTTCTATGTCGTCCAAAGTTTGATTTAATGCTGAATTAATCGCATCATTTATATAACTGGGTTCTACATTATACACCGGTATAATTATTGAAACTTTTGGCATCTTTATCTCCCAACATGTCTAAAAATATAAAACTCCGCGCATGCGTACCATGATAATAAATCATGAATAATTATCATTGTCAACGCATGCATGGAATATGTTGTAAAATATTCTTATGCGGGGTTTATTTATCTATGCACACGTTGTATTTTTAAATAATTACGACGTATAAGCAGGGGAGAGTATTATGGAGCTATTTGATGACAAAGCATTCATTGCTTCTAAAATTAAGCAAGCCAGAAAAAAGAATATGTTTACTCAGGAAAAGCTTGCTGAAATAATTGGTATAACTGCAAAACAAGTCTCCAGAATCGAAAACCAGGATTATATTCCTTCTCTTCCGACTTTTTTAAAAATTGCCAAAGCGCTTGAAATCGACATAAACGATTTTGGACTTGATTATATACCGGACGAAAATCCGCTTAGAAACAAGCTTTTAAAAATTATATACGAAGCTGACGAACAAGAACTTCAATTTTATTATAATTTAATGAATTGCATTACAAATAACCTATGGTTAATTAAAAGAAACTGAAACTACTTGATAAATCAAAAAGTTATTAAACCTAAAACCCGCTGCTAGCCGGAAAAATTGTTAAAAGATTATGTAATTTACCCTCTCCAAGAATTTCTAAAATTCTGACGAATTTTGAAATTCTGTCCTCCCCCGAGGGAGGTTGATTTTCCATTTTCAATTTTTCATTTTCCATTCTAAAAACTACCCACCCGCAGATGTAGCGCTCATTATCGTCGCTAACGTCTGCGACCTCTCTGATTATGGAGATTAACTTGTCTTACCCTATTAACTTTTAAATTCTATTAAACAATTTTTTTTCATGTTAATATTATCCTATATTTACAAATAGGAGATATTTTTATGCAAGCAAGACACGCAGCAAGAGAATTAGCGCTAATATTATTTTCACAATTCGAGAAAGAAATAACAAAATATTCAAGAAAAGATTTTGAAGACATTATGCTCAAATCTGTCAGAATCCTTTCTAATTCTGCATCAGAAGAATTGAATCTTACAGTCGGAACTTTAATAGACATAAAAGATTCTTTGGAAACTTATGAAGCAGAGCACGAAAAAAATCTTTCAAGTCCTATGGGTGCAAAAAATAAACCGGTTCAAATACCTCTAACCGATGAAATGATTAGCAAGGTTGATTCTATGATAGATATTGCGGAAAAAGCTCTTCTTGCTCTGGAAATTGCAGAATTTACAACATTGGAAAATCAATCCGAAGTAAAGAATTACACAATAGAAATAGCCGAACAGTTCAAACAACACCATACTGCAATTGATGAAGAAATACAAAAATACTCAAACGGCTGGGATATTTCAAGACTTGTAAAAAT
>CADBPN010000133.1 GCA_902796585.1 uncultured bacterium | reverse complement strand
ACATTGAAACATTCATTTCATTATAAATAATATTCTCATTTTTTAAAAATATAAACCCACAAACACACGATAACTATTTATTATCAATAGCTATATGATTTATTATTTACTATACTATACACAATAAATAGGAGATATGTAAGATGGCATATTTAATTGAAAAGCTAACTTCAAGGCAGTTTGAAGTTCTTGCTGCTAATTATGCAAAATGCATTGCTCCAAATTATAATTGGGTCTTAACTAAATGCACTATAGATTTTAACCGTGACTTTGAAGCAGTTTATGTGAACAAGTATAAATGGGGTGAAGCGAAACATACCCAAAACCCATCTTCATCTATTTCAAAATCTCGATGGGATCCAACAATAGTTTCTGCTGTTTTAAGAAATAATGTTGATGAGATTTATTTAGTTACTTGTGGTTGGATTCCGTTAGAATATGTTGTTAGAGCAGAGCATTTCAAACATAATAATATTAAAAGAATATTTTATATTAATCGATGTATGCTCGACGAATGGCTGGATAATCACACAGGTCCTTTTGACGATTTTGATGAGAAGACTGATTTAACAAGAGCAATGTGCTCAGTCAAGACAGATAAAAAAATAAAACACTCCAAGGATACATGTGTAATAAATATCTTTAATACAATAGATAATATGCTCGAACCGATTTCTAATGTTGAAGCAATGGTTATTTATGAGATTAATATAACCACTTTTTCATCGTCGCCAAATGATTTAGACGTATATTTAAGCGATAATTTCATTACGATTGATGACAAAGCAATTACATTATCACCGAACAACGAACCATCTTGTAAAAGTAATATTATTAAAATTGAAAGTCATTATGAATTGCCGAAAGGTTACAATCAGATACTGATAAAAGGTTTTTTTAAAAATGCGTCGATTAGCAAAGAAATAATTTCAGTTAAAATGAACAATTATACTACAAGAAAAGTATTATTAATTAACAAATCAAAAGTTCTAAACAAAGATAAATTATCAGAAATATCATTAGTTGAAAATGCATTTAATGCGTGTTTAACAAATAAACATAACATTATAATTAATACATATAATTTACAGAAAGAAGATATAATCAGAAACAATTCACATTTCGGTGAATATAATTATTATGAATTTAATGGTTCATCATGTTCAGATGCGATAACATTGTGCCAAATTATAACAAAATTGTTATTAGGTGTTAATTACAATATAGAAAATGAATATATAGCAAAAAAAACAATAAATAATGCTATTAATTTGTGCCCATTTCACCTTAGTAATATATTTGTAGGTACAACAAGTCATATTTATGCTTTACATGAAATTGAACAATTATTTCAAAACGAAAATGAGCTTAAATTAATTAGCCAAAATATAAGATTGCCTAAAGGAACTATAATTTTTATAGAAAAAAAGTGTATTCTTTCTGCAATATTTCAAAAAGTTATATCATCTGTGCTTGATCTTTTTACTACAATAAATAATTCGTCAATGATAGTAATAAATACATCTTTCACCGAGGAATCCCCGAATAAATCTATTTACAGCAGTCAAAACAAGAATGAATCATATGATAAAATAAGCAAAAAATATAAAAGAAATCCAGAAATGCAGGTCATAGATTCTTTATGGCAAAAGGACTCCATTGATCCAAAGGGAATAGATTATTTACGTTTCTGGGGTGATTATTATTATGAAAAGACAGACTTCTTTAAAGCGCTATTTTTTTATGAAATTATCAATAAAAAAGGCAAAAATCAAATCATAGATTATACTTTTAAATATGCTGACTGTTTAAACCATTGCGATTCAATGACAAAATCACAACAACAATTTGAAAGAGTAATAAGCGATGGCGATGCGAACAATCCTCATGAAAGTATGCTTATCCTGGAAGCTAAAACAGAAATATTTAGTCTAAGATTTTGGAGACTAAACACTGAACACCTGGTTGAGGACATTGATTATACATTAACTCGATTTCATCAGCAATTATATAGTAAAAACAAAACGCCAAGAGATAGATATGCTTTTTATAATTGCTTGAACAGAAAAATGGTAACCCAATACTTGATCGGTGACTATGAGAACGCTGAATCAACATTTCAACAATATATAAGAATAGTTGATTCAGATCACATTAATTATCTTGCTTTTGCTTACATGGATAGTGCTCGTGGTCTTTACAAGCATAATATTTTACTAGCACAAAAAAGACTGGAACTAGCTTTTGACATATTAAAGAAGCTATATTCAAAAGGAAAGGAAAAAAGAAGATATTTTGACTGTATTGTTGAATTAGAGTTTGTTAAATTTGTAACCAAATATGAAAATGGAGAAAATCCAACTATTGATTTATTGGAGATCGCTGTTTCTAATGTGCGAAATAACGGATATAAAAGTATGCTGATAAAATGTTATTTAAAACTCGCAACATGCTATCTAGCACAAAAAAATATCGATATAGCTACCCAATATTTATCTTATGTAAAATCGAATTGTGATTTTGGCGACGATATTAGAACAGCCTTTCTATACAATAGAATATCAAGTAATTTATATTGCGTTAAAAACATGGTTAATGCCCAGCTAAATCAACTGTCAGATGATTTTTTGCCTCATGGAAGAATATCATTTAATTGTGTGTCTGATGGAATAGTTATATTGGAAACGCGAATTTGGTAATGCATGGTTATAATACTATGACATTTCCGCTTAAGTCAATTATTAAATCATTGTGTTTTTCCCTTAATTCATACCATAAGGCATTGTTTTTAATTTGAGAAAAATTATTAGCGAAGTAAATAATATCTAATTCCGTTTGTGATAGTTTTATTGGCAGACATTTAAAAAAATCTATAGCTTTTAATCCTGAATAATATGTAT
Source organism: uncultured bacterium (assembly GCA_902796585.1). Taxonomy (GTDB): domain Bacteria; phylum Cyanobacteriota; class Vampirovibrionia; order Gastranaerophilales; family Gastranaerophilaceae; genus CAG-196. Next base: position 978 of record CADBPN010000133.1, on the reverse strand, counting down.
AGGAAATTGATTCATCTATCCTCAGATTACACTCATTCATAAGAGAATAAATATTTGTTACTTTTGAAAAATTGATAACCAAATATACACTAGACAGTCCTATGCTATCTATTTGTGGCAAAATAAATCTTGGAAAATCGCTCGATATCTTTGAACTCCATCTCGACCAAAAAATCGCAGATTGATACTCCTCGTCCAAAGAGTATAAACCTCTTGTCCCCCCACGAATATGATAGGCTTCTGCTTCATGATTATGAAAACATTTATATCCGCTCATTGTTAGTTTTAGTGTATATTCCATCCCTTCCCATGCATTATAGTATATTAAATCAAATTTGCCCATTTGCAAGAATAAATCTTTTTTGGTAGCACAAACTGCTGTGGTCAGAGCCGTTCTATAATCACTTTTATTTGCGATATTAGAGTCTTTCGAACTATTTTCTAAAGCATGAGCATTAGAATATTTTGTAAAAATATGACCCGTACTCTGTATTGTATTGCTTTGCGGGTAAACCAGCTTTGGTTGGACAGCATCTGCTTTTCCGCTTTGTAAATCATCGATTAACAGCTCTAAGCAGCCCGGCTTCAAAATAATGTCGTCGTTCATAAAAATTAAGATATCATGAGATGCGTAATCTACAGCTTTATTATTTGCTGCGCCATATCCAATTTTTTCAGAAGAATTAATGATCTTAACATTATTATAAAATAAACTATTAATATATTCTTTATCAAGGTAAAATTCGGCATTGTCGTTAAAAAATATTATCTCATATTCTTTTATGGCAGCGTAAGAGGACAAATTGAATAAAAAATTGTCAAATATGACTTTGCTACTGCCTACTGATATTATTATACTTGCTTTCATTACTTTATCCTCTTTTGATACACTTGATAATAAATAGTTATCGTGTGTTTGTGGGTTTATATTTTTAAAAAATGAGAATATTATTTATAATGAAATGAATGTTTCAATGT
>CADBPN010000132.1 GCA_902796585.1 uncultured bacterium | reverse complement strand
TGCCGATGGTCGGGGTCGAACCGACACGTAGTTGCCTACACCAGATTTTGAGTCTGGCACGTCTACCAATTCCATCACATCGGCATTTGTATTGAATTTTCAACATCACTATTAAAACAAAAACACATTAACTTTTCAAGTGTAACTATTTGCTTTCTTTTCTTCTATAAAATTCTTCTATGAATCCTGTATTAAAATTACCGCTCTTGAATACATCATCCTCAATAATAGATTGATGGAAAGGAATTGTTGTTTTAACACCCGTTATAACATACTCCTTTAATGCCTGATACATTCTTCTTCTTGCCTGCTTTCTGTTCTCTCCCCAACATATTAATTTACCTATCATTGAATCGTAATAAGGCGGAATTGAATATCCCGGATAAACATGTGAATCAACTCTTATTCCAAAACCACCCGGAGCTGAATATCCGTCAATTCTTCCCGGACAAGGCATAAAGTCTTTATCCGGATCTTCAGCATTTATACGGCACTCGATAGCATGACCTCTTAATTTTACGTCGTCTTGAGTATATCCTAATTTTTCTCCTGCAGCAACAAGAATTTGTTCTCTTACAATATCAATTCTTGATATCATTTCGGTTACACAATGCTCAACTTGAACCCTTGTATTCATTTCCATAAAGTACCATTTACCGTCATGATCAAGCAAAAATTCACATGTTCCTGCTCCTTCATAATTTATAGCTTTAGCTGCCCTAACCGCTGCGGCTCCCATCTGCTTACGTGTTTCTTCATCAATAGCCGGAGAAGGAGCTTCTTCCAATAGTTTTTGGTGTCTTCTTTGTATTGAACAATCACGTTCTCCTAAGTGTATAACATTACCGAAAGAGTCCCCTAAAATTTGAACTTCTATATGTCTCGGATTTTCTAAATATTTTTCTGCATATACATCAGGATTTCCAAAGAAATTCTGCGCTTCTTGTTGGCAAATATTCATATTAGTTTCCAATTCATCATCATTTCTGACGATTCTCATCCCTTTTCCGCCGCCACCTGCAGTGGCTTTCAATATGATAGGATAACCGACTTTATGCGCAAATGCTTTGACTTCTTCTGGCGTTTTAACAATTCCGGTACCCGGAGTTACAGGAACATCATTTTCAATCATTGTTTTACGAGCAGTTGCCTTATCGCCCATTTTACGCATTGCTTCTGCACTTGGACCAATAAATTTTATTCCATGTTTGTCACAAATGTCTACAAAATCTGCGCGCTCTGACATAAATCCGTATCCCGGATGTATTGCATCACACCCTGTCATTAGCGCAGTTGTGATAATCGCAGGTATATTTAAATAACTTTCAGAACTTGGCGCAGGTCCTATACAATACGCATCAGTCGCTAATCTAACATGTAAAGATTGGGCATCTGCTTGTGAATATATCGCAACTGTCGGAATTCCCAATTCACGACAAGCTCTTATTACCCTTACAGCAATTTCACCTCTATTTGCTATTAATACTCGTTTAAACATCTTTAATTGTCCCTAATATCTGTAAAATCAACGAAAAACGGAAAATTCAAAAACTCAAACTTTCCATTTTTCATTTTCAATATTATATTTATTCTACATACATCAAAACTTGTCCGAATTCGACAGGATCGCCATTTTTGACACAAATTTTTGTAACTTTACCGGATTGTTCTGATTTTATTTCATTCATAAGCTTCATTGCTTCAATAATACAAACAACATCTCCAACTTCAACGTTTTTACCAACTTCAACAAACGGAGCTGCTTCCGGTGAAGATGCTACATAAAATGTACCAACCATAGGTGATGTAATTGCTTTGCCTTTTGGAGCTTCTGTTGTTCCTTTTTTAACGGCAGAATCTTGCGAAATAACAGGAGCAGACGGTACAACCGGAGCTTGTACCGGAGCAGGAGCTGCCATCATAACATCAGGCAAATCCTTTCTTATTGTTATCGCTTGTTCTCCGTCTTCTAAAGAAATTTCTGTCAATCCGTTGTCAGTTATAATTTTTGCTAATTTTTCTATATATTCTGGTTTTAAATCCATTTTTTCTCCTTCGTGAAACAAAACAAAGTATATATCTTAATAAAATGCTTTGTTATTTATTCACTTCCCTAACATCTGTCTAAATATTCGTTGCTTCTTGTGTCAACTCTAATTATATCACCATTTGACACGAAGAATGGAACGTTAACAACTGCACCGGTTTCCAATTTTGCAGGTTTTGTTCCGCCTTGTGCTGTGTTTCCCTTTTCTGCAGGAGGTGTATCAATTACTTCTAATTCAACGTGAGCAGGGATATCAACACCTATAATCTTAGAATCGTGTTTTAATACTTGAACAATCATATTCTCTTTTAAATATTTTTTACCGTCACCAACTTGATCTTCTGTTATTTGGATTTGTTCATAAGTTTCATTATCCATCATAACGTAGTCAGCACCTTCTTTATATAAATACTGCATTTCTCTACGGTCTAACATAGCTTTTGCAACTTTTTCACCAGCTCTAAATGTTTTTTCAACAACGTTTCCCGATTCTACATTCTTTAATTTAGTTCTTACAAATGCCGCTCCTTTTCCGGGTTTAACGTGTAAAAACTCAATAACAGTCCATAAACCGTTGTCCAATTCAAGTGTTAAGCCATTCTTTAAATCGTTTACTGAAATCATGTGAACTCCTTAGTTACATTCTATCTAATACATTTTTCTTGATACTAACATAAACTTTATGTACAAGCAACGATTTTAAAAATATCAAAAATTATTTTCATAAAATGTATATTAAAAGCCAATATATTACCAAAGTTTCATTATTGTTATATGCGGAAAAAAATTAAGGATAGACAAATTCTTGCGTATTTCAGCACTCTTATTTGTAAACTTTTGTAAATTTTTTATAAAAAACCCTAAAGTTTTTCAAAAATATGCCGTTATACATGGTGTGAAGGTTAGACAACATAAGGAGTATTATCATGTACGCAATGTGGCCTGGATGTTACAGTTTTAGAGAAGAACTTGAAATGTTCGCGCTCTGGTTTAAGGAACAAGCTGAAGCATTAGTATTGAAAATTTATGAATTAGATAGAATGATTAACGGTTAAAAGGGATATATAAAACGGGAATATGTGTAATAAATTAAATTTCTCTCTCTTTCTTTCTCCAAAAGTATAACGTACTTAAGCACTCACAAAATGGGTGCTTTTTATTTTGCAAATATCTTTTTTTAAGATATAATAACTGTATCGGGAGGGGCGAGAGCCTTGTTGATAGTAAAAAAAATTCTGTTAACAATACTTATGTTTGTATTATTTTTATCGAATTCTGTTTTGGCTGAATCCGGTAAAATTCATTCTGTTAATTATGATGATTCTTCATCCGTTATATATATAAATGCTGAAAATTCGGTAACACAAGAAAATTTTCCTGTTAAATATGTTAGATTAGAGAACCCCAATAGAATTTATTTTGACATCAATGATTCTGTTTTAGTAGGACAAAAACAGCAACTTGTTTTTGAAAAAAGTAACGTGCAAGAAATAAGACTGGCACAATTTTCAACCAATCCCAATGTTGTGAGAGCGGTTATAACTTTTGATGAAAATTTCGATACATCTCAGTTAAAGCTTTTAAATATTAACGGAAACGTTCTTGTTAAAGCAAAAAAAATGAATCTTAAAAATGATTATTTTAATCCTATATATAATGATTCTCCAGATGAAATTTCATACTCAGGTATTGTAGCAAATTCGCAAATTGTTCAAAAAGTTAATATTCCTCAGCAAAATATTAACGAACAGCCAAAAGTTGTGGAAGACATAAATAAAGCATTTGCAAATTCCACCTTAAATAATTCTGACGGAAAAACGTACGATTCTGTCGTTTCAATTGACTTATCTTCTGATTTAAAACTTAGGACAAGATATTTTATCAATGGTTATTATTATAAAAATGGAGGTCTTTTAGTTAGTGGTATGGGACAAATGACTGCTGCCAAAATTTTTACATTAGATTCTCCAAAGCGAATAGTAATTGACCTGCCAAATTCATTTGTTGATAAAAGGATAAGAAATAAAGAAGTGATGTTGTGTCCAAATGGTGCGTGTAAAGATGTTGCGAAAATTGGACAATTTGAATTTAACAAAGCCAGAATTGTTGTAACAACCGATAAACTAGAAAAATATATACCTATATATTCTTATGATGCTCAATCAATGTTATTTATTAATGCAGACTATCTTGATCATACAACTCTTTCCGGTACAGTTGCGAATATTCAAAAATCTTATATAAAGCGGATTAATTCTCAAACTACAGAGCTTATTTTAAGTTTTACTTCACCGGTAGTTCATTCGATAATCAGAGACAACAATCAATTAACAGTTTATCTGTTTAATGTAAAAAGTTATAACGAGCCCGAAATTTTAAAAACATTGAAGAATTCGTCATTTAAGAATTTTACTTTGTCGCTTCTTCCGCAAGTTGGTGTAAAAGGTACAATGAAGGTCAATAAGGATGATATAATACAAATCTCACAAGGCGTTGACGGTAAATCCATGAAATTTACAATAACTACAAAATCAGAAATAAAGAATTTTATTATAAAGAAAGATGAGCAGCAACAAGAACAGTCTATTACAGTTAAAAAGCCTCCTATAAAAAATAAAGTAGTTTTAGATGCAGGACATGGCGGTACTGATTATGGTGCAATTCGAGAAGGTATTAATGAAAAAGATATAACTCTTGATTTGACGAACAGAGTCGCTGCTCTTTTAAAATCTAAAGGGTATAAAGTTGCCTTTACAAGAAAGGATGACACTTTTGTTTCTTTAGAAGATAGGGTTGATATTTCTGAAAATGAAAATCCGGAAATTTTTGTTAGTATTCACGTAAATTCTGCTGTTGCAACAGAACCAAGCGGAATTGAAACTCATTATTATCACGAATATAGTAAAGAACTGGCTAATACTATACAAAATCATTTAATAAAAAATATTGATTCAAAAAATCGCGGTATATTAAAATCAAAATTTTACGTGATTAATCATACTACAGTTCCTGCTGTTCTTGTAGAAACCGGGTTCTTATCAAATCCGCAAGAACGAGCAGATTTAATTACTGAAAAACGTAAGCAAGCAACTGCAAAATCTATTGCAGATGGTATAATGGAATATTTAAAGAGTACAAAATGATAGTTGAAGATAAAAACAGGCCTATAGGATTTTTCGATTCCGGAGTCGGTGGACTTTCGGTTTATGCACGATTCAGAGAAATCTTGCCATTTGAAAATACTATTTATTTCGGTGATTTATTGCACTTGCCATACGGTGAAAAATCAAAAGAGGAGCTTGTAGGTTATGCAAGAGCTATATTAAATTTTTTTAAATCTAAAAATGTAAAAGCTGTTGTAATTGCTTGCAATACATCTTCTGCTCAAGCGTATGATGTTATTAAAACAGAATATAATTTTAAGATTTATCCGATTATTCAATCTTGTGCAAAGGTTATTTCTGAACTGGGTTATAAAAGAATTGGAGTTTTTGCAACCGAAGGAACTGTAAAAGCCGGCAAGTATACCGAAGAGTTGAATAAATACAATTCGGATATTATTGTTAAAGAAGTTGCACAAAAGAATTGGGTATCCATTGTTGAAGGTACTTTGAATGATTTGGAACAAGCAAAAAAGAATATAAAAAATGATATAAAAGAAATGCTGGATTTTAATCCGGATAAAATTATTTTAGGATGTACTCATTATCCTTATTTATTAAGTGAGTTAAAAAAATATGCTGATATTGATTTATTTATCGATCCGGCAAAAATATTTGTTGATTATATAAAAAATGATTTAAGTACTAATTTGAATTCTTCTAATTCTATCGGTTCAGAAGAATTTTATGTAAGTGACAATCCTAGAAAATTTATTGAAAATTCAGAAATTTTTTACCATTTAGAAAATTTACCGGCAAAAATTGAAATTTTTAACTAATAATATAAATTTTATGCAGTATTCCAATTGGAATTAAAAAGAGTTATAATAATTAAAATGAGCATTGAAGAAGACATATCCCTAAAAATGGTCGGGCTGGAATTGATGTTTCTGACTCCGGAGAAATACAGTAATGAAGACGGCATTACTGCTGTTGAGCTTGCAAAATTGGTCAATTTGCCTGTTGATATAGTTAAGAAGAAACTACAGATATTAAAAGATAAGAATATAGTAAGGGTAAAAGGAATTAACCCAAAGTTTTGGCTATTTGATGAATATAATTTTCAAAGACTGGATGATGATGACGAAATCTTTCACTTACTTTGTAATTTTGAAGATGTAGATTTTGATAAATATTTTTCTTATTAATTTCTTCTACTTTATTATCCAGTTATCGGATTTTTATACTTGATGTTGTTTCAAGTTTATTTTTCTGTTATTTTCATAATAGAGATTATAAATATAACTTGGAGAGAGAATGAGAAAAAATATTATAATAATTGTAGGGATTGCGTTATTGCTTATTTTTGGCAGGATGTTAATTTCACACATTAATAAAATAACTTCCGGCAAAGAAAGAAGAGCCGCTGCTATAACATCTGTAACGGTAGCAAAAGTTGGAACAGCCAATGTACGAAGAGAATATACCGCAACAGCAAGAGTTATGGCAAAATACAGGGTTGATGTGTTAGCTCGTATAAGCGGATATTTAACAAAAAGTTTCTTTAAAGAAGGTGATTTTGTA
>CADBPN010000131.1 GCA_902796585.1 uncultured bacterium | reverse complement strand
GATTCAAAATATTTTTGTCTGTCCATTTCCCAAGCAACAGAACCAAACATTGTTAAAAATCTTCTATATGAATCGTAGCAGAAACGCGGATTGTTAGTTAGTTTAACCATCGCTTCCACTGTTTCATCGTTTAAACCTAAGTTTAGAATTGTTTCCATCATACCCGGCATTGATACTCTTGCGCCTGAACGAACAGAAACCAAAAGCGGATTGTTTAAATCGCCAAATTTCTTACCTGCTTGTTCTTCAACAGTTTTAAGTGCGAATTTTACTTCGTCCATTAAACCTGCCGGCATTTTATTGCCATGGTTAATGTAATCCATACAAGTTTCAGTTGTGATAGTAAGTCCCGGAGGAACAGGAAGACCTAAATTAGTCATTTCTGCAAGGTTAGCACCTTTACCGCCGAGGAGTGCACGCATATCAGCGTTACCTTCTTTGAATAGCCATACTCTTTTTTCAGCCATTGTTTTCTCCTTCTTTATTTTCGTTGGGTTTAACCCAACCTGCTGTTTTCTGTATACATTTCTTTCTCGCACTACTTAGGGCACACTGCCTTTATATTAATGCGTTTTGAACACTATACTTTCTTTTAGTCGGATAGTAATACCAATCTATTAACTTTATACCATGAAGGTATTTTAATTGACAGTATTATCTTTAAACCCTATTGTAAATTTTTGTTAAGAAAAGCGGTTAAATAAAAAAGCGTGAAAAATTGTAAATTTTGTAATGGCTTAAATTGCTTACAAATATACATATTCAGTTATTTTAATACAGAAAGTCCTTTTTCAGCAATAGTTCTTTCTATTAAGCGTTTTTTTGCAGCTGATAATTTGTTCTTTGTATAATTTAAGAATTCATTTGCGGTGAAAGGAAGCGCTGCCATAACTGTAATTATAGTGCTTTCTATTTGCGGCCAAGGATCAGCAACATATCCTTGTCCGGGAGTACTGGTCTTATAGTCGCTATATTTTTTCTTTACCGCATCTATTTCAGCATCAGTTTCGTCTTTGAATGGATAATATTCCTTTATTGTATCATAGATATAACACTCAGACTCAGTGTAATTATTATATTTCGTATCCCCCCACATTCCTTTAAAAGAGGAATTCCTATTATACACATCAGAAACAGGTAAAATTTTCATAAACACACACTCCTTTTGATAAAGCATAACTCTAAACAATACTAGAATCAATAATATGATAAGAAACATTAAGATAAATCTATTAATATTAATAACAAACTATTGATTCGAAATTCTGAATAATGTTATAATGTAAAAAAGGATTATTATAGTATGAAAAAAATATTTGTATCATTATTTTTGGCTTTATTTCTTCCTGCAATTGCAGAAGATACAGTATCAATTAACGGAATGGATGAACCGCAATGGAAAGATTTTACACCACCTGCATATATAGATGTTAAAGCACCGAAAGGTTTTGGAAAGTTTAATGATACTGCTGCATATTGGTACAAAAGAAAAGTCGAATTTGAAAACGGAATTCTAAAATGCAGAGAAATCGAGAATGTTGATTCTAAAATTTCTTGTTACCAAGATTTAAAAGTTAAACAATATCAAAAAAACAGCGACTATAATGCCAGACTTGAAGCAATTGAAAATGCAAAACTTGGGCCTCAGGAGTTTCAAAATCCAACATCAAATATGCTTCCGATTGGAGGATTATTAGATAATTTCACTCGTTTTCAGCCTAACGAACTTTACTAATAATATTTTCGTTTAAATATTCTAAAACTTTTTTTAATGCAATCGAGCGGTGAGAAATATTGTTTTTCTCTGCTTCAGATAATTCAGCCATTGTTTTATCAGAATTTTTTAGTTGAAAAATCGGATCATACCCGAATCCGTTTGTTCCTCTCGGAGCATACGTAATAAAACCTTCACAAATTCCTTGATATTTAAATTCAATATTACCATCGGGGTTAATTAAAGTCATCGCACAAGAAAAATGCGCATCTCTGTTTACTTGTTCCTGCATTTCATTTAAAACTCTTTCTATTCTCAAAGCCGGTGTTTCAGCATATCTGGCCGAATAAATTCCCGGTTTTCCGTCAAGCGCACTTATGCATAGTCCTGAATCATCAGCAAGAGTCCAAGTTTTTGAAAGCTTCCAAGCTTCAATAGCCTTTATATACGAACTCTCTTCAAATGTAGTTCCTGTCTCATTTGGGTCAAAACCAACAGGAGGCAATATAAATTCGATTCCCGAACCTGATACAATATCATTAATTTCTTGTACTTTATGAGGATTAGAAGATGCTAAAACTATTTTCATACAATATTTCCTTTTTCACAAATTGTAACAAAAAAATTAAGTAATTCAAAACTAAATTCTCAGTTGGTAAAAAGTTGATTTCAACAAGAACTAAATATTCTACCTTACAGAGTTAAGACAAAAAAGTTAAATTATGCTATCCTTATTTTATACTACAGAATCTTACAGGTATATGTATGTCTTTAAAATTTAACTTAAAAAATAATTCTATCATTGGATATATAATTAAGCGAATAATTCAAACAATTCCTCTTTTAATAATAGTATCAATGATAAGTTTCTTCATAATAAGACTTGCCCCAATTGATCCGCTTGCTGAACTCAGGCTTAATCCTTCAATATCACAAGAAACTTTAGACAAAGAAATTAAAAGATTAAAACTGGACAAACCAATCACCATACAGTATCTATCATGGGCTAAATCTTTTATAAAAGGAGATTTGGGATACACAACTGCCGGTGAAAAAGTTTCTACAAAATTAAAAGAGAGAATTCCAAACACATTACTATTAACTTCAATAGTTATTTTTATGACTTGGATGGTCGGAATTCCTTTGGGAATATTTGCTGCTTATAAAAAAGAATCGTCTTTTGACAGATTATTAACCGTAATTTCAAGTATAGGCATGGCTATTCCTTCCTTCTTTTTTGCAATTTTAATGCTTATTTTTGCTGTAAAAACAGGACTATTCCCTGTTGGAGGACTTACAAGTTATTATTATAATGATTTAAATCTATGGGGAAAATTTTTAGATATTTCTAAACATTTGGTTCTTCCTGTTATAGTTCTTTTTACAATATCGCTATCCGGTTTGCAAAGACAAATGCGTGCCAATATGCTTGAAGTTCTCGACAGTGACTATATAAAATTCGCAAGAGCCAAAGGATTAAGTGAGTTTAAGGTTATATTTAAACACGCATTAAGAAATGCCGTAAATCCTATGATAACATTACTGGGGTTTGAATTTGCCGGTCTGTTAAGCGGAGCTGCTCTTACAGAATACGTATTTCAATACCCGGGACTTGGCAGATTGATATTGGAAGCAGTCATGAAATCGGACATTAATCTTGTTATGGCCTCCCTTATGATGGGTACAATCATGCTGATTTTAGGAAATTTATTTGCAGATATTTTATTGATGATAACCGATCCGCGTATCAGAAAACAATAAATTAAACACTATAATAGCTTTTTATTGTTGTACATCTTAATAAATTGACAAAATCATAATTGATTATAAAATATTGTATAGGGATAGTAACTGAAATATAAATTTATAGTTATTTAGACTGGTAAGTAGGATAATTTATTTTGTAATGAAACTTATTATTCTAATCATGTAATTTAAGAGAGATAAAAAAGTGTCATTAATTAGTAGAAGAAGTTTTTTAGACGATGAGGAAGAGGTAAACACAGGTAAACTGTATACACTTCCCACAATAGCTACAACAAAGCCGGAAGCAATACCGCTCGGCAAATCTATAGCAATATCTACAGCTTTACATCCTGCTGTAGTTGCATTGTGTGCATTAATTTGTGTAATACTTATGCTGTTGGGCATTAATATAAGTTTATTTCACAGACCTGATGCTCAACTAAAAAAGGATATTGAATTTGTCTTGGTCGATAAAGAGGCCATGCCCAGAAATCCTAAAACAAAAAACAGAGCTGATATGAATTCCAGAAGCGGCGGCATTAACGATCCTAAAAGACCGGTTTCGATGCCTTCACCGGCACCTAAAAAAACAGTAAAGCCATCAGCGGCTGCTAATAGTGCTAATCAGGCAATAAAAAAACAACAGCAAAAAATCCAAAAACAAGCTATCCAGCAAAAGACACAAGCTCAAAACAAAGCACAAAACAATCAAAATAATAAAACAGTATCAAAGCCTTCACCGGCAAAACCTGCTCCACCTACAGCAAGACCTAGTGCAAATCCAATTTCAGCACCTACACCTGCTGCAAAACCATCTTCGCCGTTTACAATACCTAAACCGTCAAATGCGCCAATAGGTAAAACATTAGCAACAGGTCCGGTTGGAGGCACGAATGCCGCATCCGGTACAGGTAAAGGTACAACCGGCGGTTCAAAAAGCGGAACCGGTTCAACTTATGCCCCAAGACCTTCGTTGTCACCATCATCAGGAAGCAGCGGTTCGTTAGGCAGAGGTTCCAGCGGCGGAGGTAGTGCCGGCAATCCCGGAGGCGGAGGCGGAGCTCCAGGAATAGATGCTCTGAGAGAACCTGACTTTGGTCCTTACATGAGAGATTTACAAAACAGAATTAAAATGAACTGGGATCCTCCGAAAGGAAATGAATCTAAACGTGTAGTTCTAATGTTCAAAATTGCAAAAGACGGCAGGCTTTTAACTTGCAGCGTAAGCAAATCATCGGGACTCCCGTCGGCCGATCAGGCAGCTTTAAACGCTGTAAAATTAACCGCACCGTTTAGACCGCTTCCTGCAGATTTCAGAGGACAAAGCATTGATATACAATTTACATTTGACTATAACGTATTTAATGCAACATACAGATAAGGAGTAATACAGTATGAGAAGTAAAATTTCGATATTTAAAAGCATAACAATCAGTTGTTTTTCTTTAGCCTTATTTTTAATAAGCAGTTATAAAGAAGAAGCAAAGTGTTTTGCAGAAGAAACAGTATTTACTCCGCATTACGAAAAAATTATTAAACAATATCCAAGTATGGAACATTATATTGCTCTCACACGAAGAAATATCAAAAATAATTGGTATCCGTCAGCAGCATCATTTGAAAATTCAGCAACTATAATATTGCTGATAACTAAAAACGGTACTTTACTTGATAGCGGTATAATAGTTTCTTCAGGAAATAAGGATTTCGACAATTCATTAATGGAAGCTGTTGAAAAAACCAAATTTGAACCGCTTCCTGAAGATGTAAACGAAGAACCTGTTAATATTGATATGACTTTTAAAATGGAAAGACGTCATATTATTAATAAAATAAAACAAGAACAATAATTTAAGACAGAAAGTGATAACAAATAAGGGGATAAAATTATGGATTTATTATTAAAAACAATTGTAGATGACTGGTGGGTAGTATTACCGATTTTATTATGTTCAATTGCAACCGTTGCAGTAGCAATAGATAGATGGGCATACTATAACGCAAACAAAAGAAATGTAATAGAATTAATACCCAGATTGCAAAAAGAACTTTCAAGAAATAATTTAATGGGAGCCCAAAATCTTGCGGTACAATGCGGCGGCATCATAGGTGAAGTAACAGAAGAAGCTGTGAGAATTTTATCAGAACAGAAAAAAGGATTCTCCCGTTCTTTCGATATTGCAGCAGCCCTTGCTTCCAGAAAATTAGAACATAGATTAACCATATTAGGTACAATCGGTGGTGTAGCTCCTTTCTTAGGTTTGTTAGGTACAGTTGTGAGAATTCTATTTACATTCCAAGACCTTGCTGCACAAGGTAATCAATCTGCTGCAGTTGCATTTGGTATAGGTTCTGCCTTAATTGCAACGGCATTAGGTTTGGGAGTTGCTATTATAGCAGTTGTTTGCTATAACGCTTTCCAATCTACCGTTAAAAGATTTGAAGATGACTTCCAGTTAATTAAGTTATTATTCTTAAGCTTTGTAGATTCAGAAGAAGATATAAAAGTTGAATCTAAATCTGCAAACGTAGCTTTATAATTTTACAAAAGGAAATACAATGAGTATTAAATCGGGCAAAAAAGCGTTATTTACAGAAATAAACATCACACCGTTAACAGATATTTTTCTTGTGTTATTGATTATAATGATGGTAGTAGCACCAACATTCCAATCTGTTGATAACTCAATCGCCATTCCGGAAGTTAACAGCGGGACCGCAATTGAACAGGGAAAAGTTACAGTATCTGTAACCAAGGACGGAACAATATATGTTGATGGTGAAAAAACAACAACATCAGCTTTAACTTCAAAATTGGAAGCATTAAAAACAGATGATGAAAAAGCAGAAGTTGTAGTTAAGGCGGACGAAAAAGCTAAAAGTTCTATTATATTAGAAATTATGGATGCTGCGCAAGATGCACACTATAAAAAACTTATTGTAGCCGGAGAACCTCTGAATAAAAAAGAACAAAAAGAATTAGAAGAAAATTATAATAACACTCTTGACGGAGCTACAACATCAATTCCGCAAGATAATCAATATGACAATTGGAGTGAATAATATGCGTGACAGTTTTAATGAAATAAATATAACACCATTAACAGATATTTTTCTTGTACTGTTAATCATAATGATGGTTATTGCTCCTATGTTAGACCAGCAAGGTTTGAATCTTGCGGTTCCGGAAGTTGTTAATCAGGAACAAGTATCAAAAGACAGTAAGATAATGTCATTTGAAGTTACTCAAGATAATAAATATATATTTGATGGAATTGAAATTGCTGAAGCAGATTTAGAAACAACTGTCACTGACAAATTAAAAGATTACCCTGACGGTTTGTTGATACAGGTAGATGACAATGCAGAACATGGTGCTGTCGTAAAATTAATGGACACAGCCAGAAATGCCGGAGTAACAAGTATTTCTTTATCAAGATAATAAGGATTTAATATGCCGGAAGTATTAAATTGGATGTTCAAAGTTAAAGATTTTAAGAAGCATTTTATTTTTGTTGCATGCTTTAATGTTATTATTTGGATTTTAGCTTGGATTACATTATTTAGTGTTAATTATTTTCAAGAACCTACTATCAAATTAGCTTTACAAATAACATCTTTTGCATTGTTTATAATTCCTATATTATTTTTATTGGGCTATTTTTGGGAATTAACAGATGCTATTATAAATCGAGAGTGGGATATAAAATCTGCAAATGTCTACAATAATAAAATTAAAACTCTAAATAAAATATCTATTCCAGAAATTAAAATAATAAAATTTATTTGGAGAGGTATTGCATCCATAACGGCTTCTGCATTACTTGCGATTCCAATTATCTTATTGGTTCTTTATAATTTAAAAAATACACAACTGACTTTAGAATTTTTTGAATTAGATTCGTTTGGAGCCAATATATTTTATTCAAGTATATATTTATTTGTCTGCTCTTTCATTCCGGCACTTGCTTGGAACTATGCAAGAAGAGATTCCGTTGTAGCAGTCTGGAATATACCAAAAGCTGTTTTTATTATGGGTAACTATCCATTTTTATACTGGAAAAATACAGTATTATTTATTATATTTACTCTACTAAATGGTTTTCTAATTTCAAACATGCTTAATATTAGCTTAAATGATATTTTAAATGTGCAAAATTATACACAACTTTCTTTTTCATTTTCTGCTATAAATATCACTGAAATCTTAGCAGTATACCTTCTGAACATTTATCTTATATATGTAAATGCATTCCTTATAGGAACTTTAACTCCTGCCGGTGAAAACTATTAGACAAACTTAATACCTAATTCTGTTAATTTTTTAATAATTTCATTTGTAACAGTTGGTAATTCTATACTATATGTCCGAAATGTTGCCGGAACTTTATAAACATTTGTAATTTCTTGTATTTGGTTATATAAATATTTATTTGATTTATTCTCAGAAGCATTGATATGTATACCGTTAAAATTTACTGAAGAAATATTGTTGATTTTCATAACTTAATTCCTATATTGGTTGTATATACTACACTCATTGTATGCAAAAAATTTTTGGTTTCAAGTATATATATCAAATGATTAATTTTTTATGCATGTGATTATGCTGTATTGGTTATAATCGATGTTGCATATAGTTGAAATTTATTGTAAAATTAACTTAATAAGTCAAGGAGAGATATGATGAGTGAAGAAATGAAAAAAATATTAGATTATGTACCTACAGTTATTGAACAATCATCAAGAGGTGAAAAGTCTTTTGATATATTTTCAAGATTATTAAGAGAAAGAATTATTTTCTTAGGAACAGAAATTGATGATGATGTTGCAAATGCTATAGTTGCACAATTATTGCTTTTGGATAGTGAAAATCCGGAAAAAGATATCATGTTGTACATAAATTCTCCCGGAGGAAGTGTAACTGCAGGATTTGCAATTTATGATACAATGCAGCACATTAGAGCAGATGTTCAAACAATATGTTTGGGACAAGCAGCATCAATGGGTGCGTTTTTACTTTCATCAGGTGCTAAAGGAAAAAGAATGGCTCTTCCAAACTCAAGAATCATGATACACCAACCTTTAGGCGGCGCAAGAGGACAAGCTACTGATATAGAATTAGAAGCTAAAGAAATTTTGAGAATGAAAGAATTATTAATCGGTATTATGGCAGAAAATGCAGGTCAAGACTTTGAAAAAGTAAAAGCTGATTGCGAAAGAGACCACTATTTATCAGCACAAGAATCTGTTGAATACGGTCTTATTGATAAAGTCGTTACATCTGTATAATAAATAACAATGGAAACAGTTACAAATAAAACATTAGAAAAACTCAAATATGAGTTGGTAAGAGATGGTATTGTTGAATACGAAACTTTGGAGAAAGCAGAAGAACTTGCTGATGTCCAAAGAATAAATATCGGACAGGCTTTAATCAATTCAGGTATTATTGAAGAGGATACTCTTTTAAAATTTCTTGAATCGAAATTGCATATTCCGAGCGTTAATCTTGACGACTACAGTCCTGATCCAAAGTGTTTTAAGTATGTATCTTTTATAGATGCAAGAAGATACAAGATTATTCCTTTATTTAAAATAGAGGACGTATTGACTGTTGCAATGTCTGATCCGCTTGATTTATTCGCTATTGATAAAATAATTGAAACGGCAGAATGCTCAATTGAGCCTGTTATTTCATCAGAAACAAGCATTCTTAAAAAGATTGACGAATATTATAAAGTAGCAGATACCGTTGATGATATAATACTTTCAACCGAAGAAAATGAAAATTTTGATTGGACAGAAGAACTCCATAATGAAGAAGCCGGTGAAGAACATATTCAGCACGTAATAAGAGCTATTTTAAAACAAGCAATTATAGAAGATGTCCACGAACTAAATTTTGAGCAAATTGAAGACGGTTTAAAAGTAGTATTTAAACAAAACGGGGAAGTTTGTGATAAAGGAACAATACCTGCTATACTAAATTCCGCTTTTGTTTCTAAGTTAAAATCATTATCAAATTTAGACCCTACGGTATGTGAAATACCTCAACTCGGAAAATTATGTTTTAAAGTTGAAAAAGCATTACTAATTGCATCAGTATCTTCTTTTCCGACAATAATGGGCGAAAGAATATCTTTAAAGATATATAAACCGCCGCAAGAATTGGATAAAATAATTACAGAAGATAAATCTAAAAATATTATTTATAATGCACTAAAACAACCCGGTATTATACTTGTTTGCGGTTCACCTTTGAGCGGAAAAACTCACATTATTTATTCACTTCTAATGGAAGCTGCAAAAGAAAAATTAAATATTATGACAATTGAATCAATTGCAAAGTATGAACTGCAAGGTGTAAATCAATGCGAATTGAATGAAAATGTCGGTTTCAATATGGATAAAGCATTGAGATTTATTGAATTCCAATCTCCTGACATGATTTATTTGGAAGGTATTAAAACAAGAGATGCATTTGAATTTTTATCAGAATTATATTACAACGACAAAGTTGTTATCACTGAATTTATGGCTAACAACATGACTGACCTAAGACAAAAACTGGCATTTGACGATTTTCAATCTTTTAAATCTCTTGTTACTTGTCTGGTATTTATTCATTCTAAAGACAGCATCGAAGTATTTGATAAAGAAACTTTGCAAAAATATTTAGCATAGGTACAAAAATGAAAAATAAAAAAATATTAATAGTAGGTAATAATGCAACTTCGTATGCTCTAGCCTTAAAAATATCAGAAAACAATGAGATTTACGTTACTTCTAATTCAAATGTATTCGATGGCATTGCAAAAAATGTAGATATTCGTGAAACAAACCCCAAAGAATTATTAGAATTTGCACTGGAAAATGGTATTGATATTACAATACCGGTTGCGGAAAAAGCTTTAAATAGCGATATTACTTCTATTTTTAATGCAAATAATCAACAAATTTTTGGACCTGCAAAATCAGTTGCTGAAATTGCTATTGATAAATCTAACGCAAAAAAACTATTGTACAAGCTTAGAATTCCTACTCCAAAATTCGGAATTTTTGATAAAGAAAATTCGGCAATCGATTATATAAAAAAACAAAAAACACCATTTGTTCTTAAAACAAATGAATCAAACAGTGCTACAATTTTAACATCTCAAGATTCCGGAATTAAAATTGCATCTTCTTGTTTTATTGATAAAAACGCAAAATTAATTATTGAAGACTATGTATATGGAACGCCATTTTCTTTTTACACTATTACTGACGGATACAAAGCCTTGCCGTTTGGAAACTCACTTATTTACAAACATTCACTGGAAGGTAACGGAGGACAATTAACAACCGGAATGGGCGCCTGCACTCCTAATTACAAGCTATCATTTGAGAATGAATATTTCATCATGGATAATGTTATATATCCGACACTTGACTACTTTGAAATCGGTGGAAATCCTTACGTAGGAATACTCGGTGTAAACGGAATTATTACAGATAATAATGAAATTAAAATTCTTGGATATCAACCATTCCTGCAAGATTGTGATGCTGCAAATATTATTAACACAATTGACGAAGATATATTAGACTTATTTGAAGCTTGTATAATCGGCTCTTTTAGTGATGAATTTGATAATATAAATTATAAAGATTGTACTGCTGTATCATTGACATTACACTCAAAAATGACTGATAAAAAAACAGATATAATATCCGGTATTGATGAAATTTCAGAAAATACTATTAAAACATTTTTCCCGAACAACATTAATAAAAATAAATACTTTGAATATGAAACTGCTGCCGGAGCTGTAATGACACTAACTGCATTATCGTCAACTCCATCAGGAGCTTCAAAAAAAGTATATGATGACTTAAAAGAGATTTCATTTTGCGGTATCAAATATAGAAAAGATATTTGTAAAAGTATATAAATCTTATTATATTAAAAAACAAACCAAATCCTAAAATCCTTTTATAATTGGATTTTAAAAGATTGTCTTTACATTTCTTAACATTTTAAACAAAAAAAGGCAATTTTTTAAAAGCAAAATACTTTATATATATACGAGGCATAAAAAAGTAAACAGAATATAAAAGGAGACAAATCTATGGCAAGAGTATTAATTTCAATGCCTGAAAGCTTTTTAGGCAAAATCGATGAAGTAGCGGAAAATGAATCACGTTCACGTTCAGAATTAATTCGTGAAGCGTTAAGAAGCTATATTACACGTTCTCAAGTAAGACAAAATTCGTTGGCAGACAAAAATGCCAGAATCCTCGAAGCATTACTTGATTAAAAAAAATTAGGACAAAGATATATGAGGTAGATTCATGTACCTCAGCACATAATCTACCCATTGATTCTTTGACCGACAAGCGGAAAAAGGGAAAAGGATTAAAAAAAAGCCGGCAGTACGGCTAAAATGGGATAAGACGCGAGGAACAATAAACACGAGGAAAAACTACTGGACACGAGAAATTAATCGAGTAGTAAACACACTAAAAGGAAAACAACCATAGGAATTCTGCAAAGAATTCCTTTTTTTTATGCTTAATTTTACAGCGCTTTAATAATATATTTATTACATTGATAGTGAAAAAATAATTATTGCGCTCAATATCAGAACTGTCATAACAAAAGCTACAGAAACTTTAATTAAAGGATTTATTCCAAAATTATTTTTTTCTTCTGCATCGATTTGTTTCATTATATTTTTTACAAAGTCCGACTTTGTGTTTAATTTTGTTTTTTTATAAGAATTTTTCATAAGCTTTCTAATCTTATATGTTTCTTCTAAATCATTTCTGGCATTCTTATTATTTATTGTATATTTTTTAATTTTTATATTCTCATTTGGAGGAAGTTCATTATCAACATAAGCAGAAAGATTGGACTTAAAACTTTTGTATTGATGAGACGGAGTAGCTTTAGTTGTAAATAATTCATCATATCCATTATTTACTGAATTTTTCATATCACCAAAAATTGAAGTAATAATATTATATTTTGCCCTGCAAGTTTGACACTCTTCTAAATGTTCTTCTACCTTTGATTTTAAGGAAGGAGAAAGCTCTCCTTCCATATAAAAAGTCATAAGTGCATCCATTTGAACACAAGTAATTTTCATTCTTTTCTCCTTTTTAAATAAATTCTCTTAATTGATTTTGCAGCCTCGTTCTTGCTCTGGCAATCCTTGACTTTACAGTCCCAATGCTACTTTCTGTTATTTTAGATATTTCTTCATAACTTAAACCTTCAAATTCTCTTAAAATAATAACTATACGTAATTTTCCGGGTAAATCCAGTAATGCCGCTTTTATAACTTTATCAATTTCTGAATACAAACATTTTTCTCCAGGCTCACAACCCGCTTTATCCTTTATTTCTAATAATTTTTCATTATCGTGTTCTATATTCTTGTCTGATTTATTCTTTTTTACATAATCGTGAAAAACATTAGCAGCAATTTGATTCATCCAAGATTTAAAACTTTTAATTTCATGTAAACTTTTTATATTCTTTGCAATTTTTAACAATGCTTCTTGAGTTAAATCAGAAATATCCTGTCTTTTATCCACAAGATAACTAAACAACGCAAATACATCTTTTTGTATACGTCTTATTAGTTCTTCTAAAGCTTTTATATTTCCTTGTTGTGAATATTGGATTAAAGCGGAGATTTCTTCTTTTTTATAATCGACATTTTGCATCTTCTTTACCCATAATAATAATAAAAAATAAAATGAAAAAAGATATTGCCTAATTGTAGATAAATAAAGAATCAATTATGCAATGAGTCGGCGGAAAAATTACAATTTTTTTTCGCAGACTTTCAGGAACATATTCAAACCAAATTGTATACTATCTCACATACAGCCTGATTTTTACACACCTAAAATCGCGTTCAAAAAAACTCAAAAATCTACCAATTTTTGAGTTTTCCACACTACAATTGTAAATTTTTGTAAAATTCTTGAAAAAAATTATAAAAAAGAAGGCAATTTTATAAAGATTAAATACTTTATATATACAGGAGAGAGTATATGCCTGATAATAATCCTAAAAAAATCAAAATCAACTGTAATGTAAATTTTTTTAATGAAAATAGATCATATACCGGAGAGATAGATAGTGCAACTTTTATTCCTACAAATATAATAACTGATGAAAATTTTGAAACAGAACTAAATTTAAAAGGAATTAATATTGATGATTTAGCAAATGTCTATAATAATGGTAATAATTCTACTGCTGTATTTAATTATTTATTGCAATATATAGAAAATAACAAGAATAATCCAGAACTATTGATCTCAAGTCTGTCAAATCTTTTAGAAAATGAAGTTAATCATTATGATTCTAATCATAATCGTTCGGGAATAGATGGTTCTCCGGATGAAATTTTAGAAAAATTTATTAATGCTAAGGAAAATGAAAAAATCGAGGGAGCAATTTGCGGGCCTATTCATCAATTAATAATGACCGCATTAGAAAAATGCAATATTCCTTCAAGTCTTATTTATTGTGCAGAACAGAATAGTAATGGTCATGTAACCTTGATATATAAATTGGATGACGGAAAATATGTTTTTAATAATTACGGTAAAAATATAATAATAAATAATGCACAAACAATAGAAGATGCAATAGCACAAATACATAAAAAAGGTTCTAATATTGACATTTTGGGTTATTACCAAATCGCAGACGGTAAAATTTCATACCAAAAATATGCTGCTGTTAAAGATGCCGCTTTTGGAAATAGATTCGATAAAGTAAATTATGAAAACGAAACTGTATGTGCAGACAATATTTTAAATGATTCTACACTAAGTACAAATTTTTCAGTTTCCAATATTGGAAACATTGTATTCAATACAGAACTTTCTTTAGTTAATAATATAGAAAATACAAAATCTGAAAAAATATACAAAGCTGAAATAAGAAAAAGTAATAATACTGAATTATTTAGCAAATCGCATAGTTTTGGTTTAGGTTTTGAATTAAATAAAGTAAAAAGTGATAAAAATAATAAAAAATATTTTGGTTTTCAAGCTTTCTCTTCTTATATCAACGGTACTACTGATAGTACAGATTATCAAATACGAGAAGATTACCGAAACTATATATCAGATATAGTAAGTAATAGATTAGAAGTTACAAATTCAGACAGTGGTTCAAAAGTAAGCACAACTGTAAGAAGCGTGCCATCTTTAGAATCCACAAACGATGCAGTGAAATGTTCATATTTATCAAATTTAATAAGGTGCAAGATGGGAATAGAATCGAAGATATGCGAAAATGAAAATTCTAAATTATTAAATACTTTACAAGGATCACTTTTGACAGGAATAACCATAAATGGTTCTCATTTAGCTGGTGATTTTAGGAGTCTTTTGGAAGATAAAATAGAACTGCAATCTTTTGGAAGAAATCATTTTATGACTAATTCTGTTACTTTAGGCGCTATATCAGATTTAAACCTTAGTCATGAATCTCCTTTTGTATCATTTCAACCAGGATATAAATTAGGAACAAATCATCAGGTAAATTATAAAGTCGATAATAATTTGAATATTGGTGCAAAAATAGACGGTTATGTTGTGAAAAATCAAGTATCAACAAATACCGGAATTGGCGGTCAATTATATACTCAATACACACCCAAAAATCAAAAAATCTCATTTTTTGGAAATGTTGGATTAAATTATAAAAAAAGGCATTTAAATTTGGGGCTTTGGAACCAAGATTTAGAAAAAAACACAACTTTTTCAACAACTGTAGGAATAAATAAAGGTAAAACCAGCATAGCATTGAATTACACAAAATCCAGTGATATTGTAAATCCGAACCGTAACAGTAACAACATTATGGCAACTCTATCAATAAGACCATAATTACAAGACTAATAATCCGTTCTTCCTCTTGATTTTAAATATTCTCTAATTTGGTTTAATGAAAATTGGATAATCCTTGTAACTCTTGAAGGAGAAAGTCCGATTGTTGTAGCAATGTCTTTTGCCTGCATATTACGATAAAATCTGTACTCAACAACAGTTCTTTCTTTTTGGGGTAATTTTGCAATAGCTTGTTTAATAAGTTTACTCATTTCAACTATTTCTGCCTGTTCATCAGGCATAGCTGAAGGATCTTTTATAAAATCAAACGGTGATGCATTATCAGTGGCTGCAGCAGCAAGCCCATCTATAGACAAAATCGTCTCATACACAGCTTCTCTGACCTTTGTCGGAGAAATTGCAAAACCCATGTCTTCGTCATCTGAAGAATCACTGCCGGTTTGAGAAATATATCCATCTCCAATTGATGAATCAGAGCCTTCATCATCTGATTTATGTTTCAACGTATACCATTTATAACGGTGTCTTAATTCATTTCTTATAGCCCATTTTACGGCCGTACCTATGTAAGCCTCGTTATAACGGGCAAGCTGTTCTTCTGTTTTATCTTTAACCAATGACTGAATCGCAATAATACCTATACTAACCAATTCCTCGGCTTCTACCATATGGTTAGGTATACGTCTGTGCTCAATCTTTGCGATTTTTTGTACAATACCAATGTATTGATTGATTAAAGTCTTTGTATCCATCTTTTCTTATTAAACCAAACCTACTCTATATTATCGTGTTTTTAAATATTTTTCAAGATTTTTAAGTACATCATTTATATGAATTTGAACTTCATAAAACATCCGAAAAAAGTTATCTCTTTACCCCTTTATCCCTTTACAAAGTTCGCCTTTACCCCTGCTTATTTTTAAGTCCGTAAACAAACAGTAATATTTCAGCTACTGCTTTATACAATTCGGGAGGAATTTCCTGATTCAAATCGACCATTCTGAAAAGCGCACGAGCAACCGGTGCATTATCAATAATCGGAACATTATGTTCTTGAGCTATCTTTATTATTTTTTGAGCAATCAGCTCAGTACCTTTTGCTGTCAAAGTAGGAGATTGCATTGTTTCGGCATCATATTTCAGAGCACAAGCTACGTGGGTTGGATTTCTTACAACAAAATCTGCCTCCGGAACAGAATCCATTGCGCCTTGCTGAAGCATTTGCATACGCCTTTGCCGAAGAGCCGCCTTTACATGCGGATCTCCTTCAGAGTTTTTATATTCATCTTTAATCTCTTTAAAAGACATTTTTTGATCTTTTAAAAACTTCCATTTCGTAACACCATAATCAGCTGCTGCTATAATTAAAAAGGCAATACACGCTTTGTAAATAAATTCTACAATAAGTTTGCCGAACTCTATCATAACGGCAAAGTTATTATCAATAGAAGCCAACATCAAAATGCTTTCCAAATGAGAACTGTAAACAGACCAGCCAACAAGACCTAATACTGCAACTTTTACAATGTTTTTCCCTAATTCAAACAAAGTTTTAACCTGAAATAAATTTTTAAAATATTTGGTCGGGTTAAGTTTATCAAGCTTTGGCACAAGCGGAGCTGTTGCAACAAGCGGCCCTACCTGCATAAAATCACCCAATATTGCAATAAAAGCAGCAACAAAAAGAATTGAACCAATAATTGCAACAGAAGGAACTATTGCATTTGTAAGAATATAAGTTATGCCTATATCAGACAAATGTTTATTGGGAATCTGCTCATACAAAGTTTTATACAAACCGACTATAAGCCGCCACATGACCGGAGCAAGGAGATTAATAAAAGTAAACATAACAAGAAGAGAAAGTGCCGTTGACACATCCTTAGATTTTACTACCTGACCTTCTTTTCTCGCTCTCTCAAGCTTTTGAGGTGTGGCATCAAATTGTTTATCTTCATCTCCCATAGATGTTTCCTATAGTTGGATTAATGATATTGTATCATAAATCAATTAACATGTAGTTAATTCGAAATATTATTACAATGCTTTTTGAATTATGATATAATCAAAATATGGCAGATTTGGTTGAAAAGCTTAAAAGCATTGGCTTTAATACTTATGAGGCAAAAGTTTATATTGCCCTACTAAAAAAGTATCCTGCAACAGGATATGAAGTTGCAAAACTTGCAAATATACCTCAATCCAGAACTTATGACACATTAAAGGTTTTGGAAGAAAAAAATATTGTAGTCTCAACCAATACAAAACCTATCAGCTATACACCAATAAAACCAAAGCAACTCACTTCTGCATATCAAAAAAAGATGAATTCAACTATTAATTATTTGGAAAAACATCTTCCGGAAGTTAAAGATAATTACAATGAACCAATAATTACAATCACCGGTAAACAGAATATTCAAGATAAAATTATAGATGTAATTAAAAACGCTAAACGCGAGATATATATGGAAGTTTGGGCACAAGATTTCAAAATCTTTGAGCAAGAACTTTTGAATGCATACAATAGAAATGTAGAAATTCGAATTGTAGGGTATGATAACTTAAACTCCAGATTCGGTTTGATTTTTGCACATGCTTTTGCGAGAGATATAGAACTTTCTCTAGGCGGCAGAATGGTAATAATTGCAGCTGATGACAATGAAGGAGTTATCGGAAAAATTTCATCTTTAAAAAATGACACTGAAGATACCAATATTATTTGGACAAAAAATCAAGGAATTGTATTCATAATTAAAGAATTTATAGTTCATGATATGTACTTAATTGACGTAGAAGAAAACCTTGTTGAACAAATGAAATATATTTACGGAAAAGGTTTTAAACGACTAAAAGACAAAGTTTTAGGGAATAACGCAACGTACATGATTCACTAACAAATTACCTCACTTTTTTAAATCTTCGGAGAGTTCCATAATAATTGTTTTTAACTCATCTTTAAAATCTTGTTTATTTACATATTCCAATAAATCTTTTAGTTTACCGTTTGTTATATATGTTCTGGCATCAATATCCATTGTCGGATGAAGAACTGATATGCCTAAAAAAGCATTATCAATTTCATGCCTATCCTTTTCAACAAAAAGAGCAATATTTTTAGCGTAAAAATCAGGAATATATCCTTTTTCAAAATTAACGGCAAAATTAGTCGAATATCTTGAATCTTTTATTCGTTTATCAAGCTCTTCTTTCATGTTTTTAATAATATTTGAAAGTTCATCGGGCAAACTTACTTGTTTTAGTTTGTTGTTTTTCGTTATATTATTTACGTTTAATTGAATTATTTTTACCATTTTACCCCCTAAGCAACACCTATAACATAAGGACCAAAATGAGAAAGTGTTTTGGATTCCGAATAATGATTTTCGTGATAAAGTTTTTCTAGATTTTCTTTTGAAAGAACCTTATTCAACCCCTTTGGAAGTTGGGGCTTCTTTGCCGGTAACCCAAGTTCTAGTCGGTTGTAATAGTTATACCACTTTTCTAAATATTCGTTATACCTTGAATAATCTTTATCCGATAATTTAGAAATCGCATCTGTATATTCGCTAAAAATTGGTCCTATAGTATTCTTACCTTGCCTCAAATCATAGGCTATGTGTTCATATTCAGCTATAAGATTTGTCATCGCTCCTCTGAACTGAATTTCACCTTTTGCACCGTTTACATGAGCAATGTTTAATTGAGCTGTCCTGTAACCGGCTTGCTTAGTGACAGATTTAGACATTTCTGTTATTTGTTCTTGCGGATAATATAATGACAACGACTGACCTGCTGTATTTATAATTATGCGGTCACTTCCTTTTTTACCGGTATTTAAAGCTTTGTATAATTCTTGAATTTGACTGTCACTAAATTCAGGCAAGCCATGAGGCCCTGCATAATTGCTTATTTTTGTAATATTGTAAGGAAGTGCATGTTCTGAAAACATTCTATCCAGAAACTTTCTGTTAAATCCTTGATTTTCTAATGCTTTTAATGTTATATCTCCGGTCGTTACACGATATTTTAAAATACTTAATGTTAGCTGCTCTACAACATCCTTTGAACGTTTTTCGATAAGAGGCTGCGCAAACTCTCTAAATAAAGAATATGCTTCTTTCTCCAAAGAATGATGAATAGGTTTCTCATAAATATAATCCATTAACAATTTTTTTTGTTTTGCGTCAAGAGGATTATTTTTATAAATCATGTTATCAACCATTGATTTTATCTCTTTAGATGATAATTTATCCAATGACTTAGTGATAACTCTTGAACCAATACCGTCTAAAACCTTTGCAGAAGCTTCTTGTATTGAATTATACGAATTATTTTCTGTATTTTTTATCTCTCTTAAGAGTTTAGGCTCAGTTGAAAGAGCACTTTTAGGACGGTGGAAGACTTTCTCAACACTTGGCAGTTCCTTGAACATACAATCCACTTCAAGAGCTGCTTCCGGTAGTTTTTCTCTGAAATCAGCTTCAAGCCACAATGACATATCACCGATATTTGCCCTTGTCGTTTTTGCAATTTCACCATTTGGATTTGTTACAAGTTTGCAGCTCAAATTCTCCCAACTTTTAACTTTATTATTCAAAAGTATACTTTTATTTGGTTTAATTAAATATTCTGCAAATTTTAATGCTGACTTCATAAGAAATTATCCTAAAAATCCTCTATATATATAAAGTAATTTTTTAGAATAAAATTGCCAAAATTATTAACAAATTTTAAGTATTATTAATCATCTGCATTGAAAACCAAATAAAACTCATCACCGGTTTTTATAACAACTTCACCACCCTTTTCTACATATGATAGCGGTGAATCTTTATACACCTGTTTAACACCGGATCTTATCGGTTTATTTCCTTTACTGTTAATAACACCTTTTGTCATAGAAACCGCAGGACCAAAAAGTTTAACAAAATGATTACCGACAGTTACGGCGGCTTTTTCAGCGACTTGTACTTTATCAACATCTTTTAATGTGTCCTTTGATAAAACAATTTTTGTATATTTTCCTTCAAAATTTTCGGTAATATTCTTTACAACACCCTCATTTGTTTTATAAGAGACAGGTTTTACATAAAAAGTTGCATTTCTTTTTCCCCTTTTGGGATCAGTAACTTTTACTACATCACAATGGAGAGAATTACCAATAAAAAGTTGATAGCTGCCCAGACGAGCATCTTCCATAACAGTAAAATCTGCACTAGCAGATGGATTCTCTGTACTAAAATCATTTTGAGCGACAACTTTTACATTAGTAGACGCATTTACTGATAATATATTAACCAATAACATAGAAAATATTATTAATATTCTTTTATTCATTAGAACTCCTTTATATCATACCATTTTGCTGTAACAGATCTATTACATCTTTTATTGCTATTTTTGCCTTACTAATAAACTCATCTGCGTACCCTTCATCCATTTTGGATTGAAGAACCTTTAAAATATCCGATTGCATATATTGGTACATTAAAGTAGATTTAACAATTGATGATACCAAAGCCGGAGAAAAAACATTTTTTGAAATAAGCATTATTATATTATTAATCAATACAAGTTCTTCTTGCGCAAATTCCTTTATTTCCAGCTTAAATGGATTACAATCGCCAACTATCAACGCTGTTGTATTTGATAATCCTAATAGTATAATATCATCGAAAGAAGAATTTTTCATGCCGGCAATTTTTGCGCCAAATGAAGTAGTATTGTATACTTCAGAGTATTCCAGTTCTTTAATCAAGAATTCAAAATGCTGTACAAAAGCAGCATAATCATCAGTTGTAAGAACATAATCTCCTTTTACGGAAGGAATTTTGGTAACATCTTTCACAATGTTTCCTACTTGAATTTTATTTTCGGATATTCTATCAACAGTTTCTCCTGTAGAATATACGACAGAATCTTTAAAAGCCAAATCAAGACCGCAAAAAATAATTTTCGAGAAACCCATTTTTACTGCTGCAACAAATGCCATTGTTGTTGCAGAGCCACCACTCTCATAAGTTTTTATAAAATTATTGTATCCTAATAGTTTTTTTACCAACTGATCTGTTTCTGTGAATGAAACAAATATTTTTCTAAAGTTTTTAGAAAATATAAAATTATCAGATTTTAAATCTGTAATACAACTGATTTTATCAAGATATTCTTCTAAACCATTTAGAGTGTTATCTATATATTCAGCATCAACGCATACTGCAAAATCAGGAATAATCCCTTCTGAAATTACTTTTCTTAAAACTTTATTTACGGCAAATACTACAAATTTTTCCCTGTTTGCTTTAATTTTCTCAATATTTTCATTCAGAGACGGACCTGCCGCAAGTATAACAGCAGTTTGGTTTATAAATTTTTCTTCCAAATCTGAAAGTTTATATACGTCTTTTGTATTTATTTCTTTAATATTATTAATAGAATTGTATAACCATTTTTTTGAATAACGTGTTATTGTATTGATATCAACCGTCTTGCTCTTACAAGTTTCGTATACTTTTTGAGTCAATTCAAGCAATTCCTGACTTTTAACAACGGCATAATTTTGAAGATATACAACTTCCACTTTATCTTTGGTCATATATTTGCTTGACAATTCCTTAATTAAATCGTCAAGATTATCAGTTATATAAACTCTCCCGCTTGATAAATGCTCAGAAATATCAACGTTATTTAGCACAAAATGCAATATATTTATATCCGGTTCGTAAACAAAAATTCTGGAAGGATAAGTATTAAAAACTTCATCTAATAAATAGCAAAGTCCAATTCCAAAGGTAATTATTATATCATTAGGTCCCATTTCACTTTTTATATTCTTTTTAAACATTTCTTGAACCGCTTTTCTGGGATCATTTAAATCATCAATCGGTACATCATTTTTCATTAGAAGATAGTCGTTAGACGGAGTCATGCAAAATGATAAATCTATTCTTGATTCTTCAATTCGCATTGATTTTAATTTTGTTTTTAGTGTTTCATTTGTAATGTATTCTATATTTTTTTCAAACATAAATTTTCCCTCTTTTTGTCCGGATTAAACGCTTAAATTAAGCTGATTACATTTATAAATTATCATATTTTGCCAATAAAGTAAATCAAAGAATTGACACATTTGTTTTATTAGATATACTATAGATATCAACTGGATTATGTGTGTGTAGATATATTATTTTTTTTACAAATTTTATTTTTGATTTTTCATGAACTCTTTTCGTAACAACTTTTTTATTTTTGTAAAGATTTTTTAATGTCTTGGCATGTTTTTGGTAAAATTAAGAGAGCGTGGTAAAGCGTAATTTTAACAATTTACCGACACGAGTCGAAAGAGGAAAAGAGAACGAAACTATGACAAGATTTTTATTAATTATGTTCACTATGTTAATGACTTTACAGTCAGCTTTTGCAATCAATGTAGACGAGTTTATGGATAAACATATTGCGCCTGTATCAGATTTTGTGGCAAGTATTATCTTTTTTCCGATTTCAATATGCGGCAATAAAGTACCGTTAATTATTTTTTGGATACTCATTGCCGGTATATTTTTTACAATATACTTTAGAGGAATTGCTGTTTGGGGATTTAAGCACGCAGTTGAAGTTGTCGCAAAACCTAACAAAGAAAAACACGACGGTATCGGTGAAGTTTCATCTTTTCAGGCACTTGCAACAGCGTTATCCGGAACAATCGGCATAGGTAGTATTGCCGGCGTTGCAATTTCTATTTCAATAGGCGGGCCCGGTGCTGCTTTTTGGATATTCTTTGGTGCGCTTTTAGGCATGTCTATAAAATTTGTAGAAGCAACCTTAGCTGTAAAATACAGAAGATTTAATCTGGACGGTTCAGTATCCGGCGGTCCTATGCACTATATAGCACATGGTCTTACAAGAAGAAAAATGAGATGGCTCGGACAACCGCTTTCCGTCCTTTTCGCAATCCTTTGTATCGGAGGTGGTTTAACCGGCGGAAACATGATTCAAATAAATCAAACTGCTCACCAAATTGTATTCATTACAGGTGGTGAAAATAGTATATTTCATGGATACACTTGGGTAATCGGTCTGGTAGCAGCTATTTTAATCGGTATGGTTGTTGTTGGTGGCATTAAAAGTATAGCAAAAGTTACAACCATTTTAACTCCGACAATGTGCTTACTATATATAGTTTCAGGTCTTATAGTTATAGGAGCGAATTTTGCAAACATTCCTCACGCACTTGCTTTAATTGTAAAAGAAGCATTCCACCCAACTGCAGTTGCAGGCGGAGTTTTCGGAACTATTATTATTGGTTTGAGACGTTCCGTACAATCTAACGAAGCAGGAACCGGAGCTGCTGCAATTGTTTATGCAACTGCGCAAACAAAAGAACCGGTTTCACAAGGATTTGTTGCACTGCTTGAAACATTTTTAACCGGTGTTCTTTGTTTATTTACGTCTTTTGCAATCGTATTTTCGGGAGTATTAGATAATACAACTGTTGGCAAAATTTCAGGAATTGAGCTTGCTTCAAATGCTTTTCAATCAGTAATTCCGTTTTTCCCGATAATTCTTTCAATTATTGCAGTATTATTTGCTATGTCGACGTTAATATCTTGGGCGTACTATGGACAAAAAGCTTGGACATTCTTACTCGGAGAAGGCAAAAAAAGAGTTCTCACTTTCAACCTCATATACTGTATATTCGTTGTTATCGGCTCCGTTATGAATGTTAAATCTGTTATTGACATAACAGATGCTATGATGGTAGCTCTTTGTATTCCAAACGTAATTGTATTATATATTTTATGTCCGGAAATCAAACGTGATTTGAAGGCTTATTTAGAAAAACACAATATGAACTTTATGAGATTTTAGATGTAATAAAAAAAAGGGAAGAGATAAATTATGGACTTTACAACATTAACTATTTTGGTATTGAAGAAACTCTCAATATTTGGCGGATACGGAATCGGTATCATATTACTAACTATAATTATTAGAGCTGCTATGTGGCCGCTGGGTATTTCTCAACAACGTTCTATGAGAACAATGCAATTACTTCAGCCAAAAATGAAGGCTATACAAGAACGCTACAAAAGCGATCCTCAAAAAATGCAGCAAAAAATGATGGAGTTTTACAAAGAACACAAATTTAACCCAATGGCAGGTTGTTTCCCGCTTCTGATTCAGATGCCGATATTCATTCTCTTGTACTCATCATTAATGAGTCCGCAGTTTATCCAAATGGCGGGTGATGCAAAATTTTTATTTGTGAACAGACTTGATGCAACTATGAAAACCAGTGCAGGAGTTTCTCATGACGGAGTTCTCGGTGTATCAAAATACGACTCTTTTATGACAGGAAAAACTGCTAAAGTTTATTTTACTGATGATTCCGAACCTGAAACTGTTAAAATAACAAAACCAAACAAAGCTGTTGAAGTTCAAGGAGAACTTACTCCCGGAAAAAATACTGATTTTAAAGTTAGCTTGGATAGTATAAACCTTCCATTCAGCAAACTTGATAAAATTTCAAAAGCAGATATCGACATAACAGATGTTCAAACAAAAGAAGTTGAATCTATGACATTCGACAGAAAAGACGGTTTATTGATAAGTACAATTCCTACAAAAGAAGTCAAATCAGAATTTCATTTTGATGTATTTGCACTGCTTGTATTATTTATCATAACAATGATATTGTCACAAAAAGCAATGATGGCTATGAATAAAAATGCAAATCAAGATCCTGCACAACAAGCTATGCAAAAATCCATGAATACATTTATGCCGTTAATGCTCGGTTTTACATTCTTTATAATTCCGATACCAGCCGGCGTTCTTCTGTATTTGGTAGCAAGCAACTGTTTCCAAGTTGTACAAACTATTATTATTAATAAACAACTTGAATCAGAAGATGCTAAAAAATCGGAAAAAATTGATGATGACGACTTAGCAAATGCTAAAAAAATCACAGAAAAGGAATAAATTCTAAAATATAAAGTACAAATATAAAACAACAAAAGAGGATGATTTATTATAATCATCCTCTTTGTTTCTAAAACTTTACGTATTATTTTAATTCAACTTCAATTTTTTCAAGTATTTCATCAAGTTTAGAAGAATCTTTAATGCCGCCTTGAGCAAAGTTTGGTCTGCCGCCGCCATTTGCACCGGTTGCTCTGGCGATTTCTCCCACAATTTTACCAGCATTTACACCGTTTTTAACAAAACCGTCTGTTACTTTTGCGATAACCATTCTCGGACTTGCCAAAACAATGATGCTTTCGCCCAATTTTTGAGCCATCATTTCCATGCCGGCTTTTACAGCTTCAGAATCGATATCTTCAATCTTTGAAATGAATAATTTGCCGCCATTTATATCTTGTGCCTTAGAAATAAATGTACCAAATTTAGAACGTGCTGCATCCGCTTTTACGGAAGCTAATTCTTTTTGAAGTTCACGATTCTCTTCTTGTATCTTTTCAACTCTTGATTCAACTTCGTCATAATGAAGTTTAAACTTAGATGCAAGTTTATCTATTTCTTCAGATTTTGCATTCAAGTAATTTATAGCTGCATTTGAAACAAAAGCTTCTATACGTCTTGTTCCGGCTGCAATTGCTCCCTCTGATACAATTTTAATTAAACGTAAATCCTTTAATTCTCTTGCGTGAGTTCCTGCGCAAAATTCTTTAGAAATACATTCATCACCTTTTATAATAGAAACAACCCTTACTGTATCACCGTATTTTTCACCAAATAACGCAGTTGCACCTGTAAGTTCTGCTTCTTTTATTCCCATAACTTGAGTTTTTACAGAATACCCTTCACCTATCCATTTGTTCATAAGATTTTCTGTTTTCTTTATTTCATCAGGTGTCATCGCTCTGGAGAAAGTAAAGTCAAACCTCATTCTTTCGTTGTCGACGTAAGAACCTGCTTGCTTAACTTCATCTCCAACTACCTTAATTAGTGCAGCTTGCAAAAGGTGTGCTGAAGTGTGATGAACTCTTGTTTCTTCTCGCTTTGCAACATCAATTTTTGCAGACACTGTTTCACCGACTGTAATTTCTCCGTTTAAAATTGTACATCTGTGAACGTATAAATCATTTACTTTAAAAGTTGTTAAAACTTCCAATTTTACATTTTCATTCTCTATAATACCGGAGTCACCGACCTGACCGCCGCACTCAGCATAAAATGGAGTCTTATCTAAAGCAACATCCACAAATCCTTCACCCTCGATAATTCCTAATATTTTTGCATTGCATTCGTTTTCTGTATAACCGACAAACTCTGTTGAACCGACTTCTCTTTCTAAGTTTGCATACTTGATATCTCCGGTTACGGAAATTTTTGCGGTTGCTGCTTTTGCTCTGTCTTTTTGTTCTTGCATTGCAGATTTATAACCTTCTTCATCAACTTTTAGCCCGTTTTCCTCAGCAATTTCTTTTGTTAATTCAAGCGGGAAACCATAAGTATCATAAAGTTTGAATGCGTTTTCTCCGTCAATATCTTTCTTTTCTGTTATAAATTCTTCAAGAAGTTTATAACCTCTATCCAATGTTTTATTAAATCTTTCTTCTTCTTTTCTTATTACATCTTTGATTTTTTCTTTGTTTTTAACAAGTTCCGGATACGCTTCACCGTAATTTTCAACAACTACATCAACCAGTTTATGTAAAAACGGTAACTCCATTCCTAAAATTTTTCCATGTCGAAGTGCACGACGAAGAATCATTCTTAATACATAGCTTCTGCCTTCATTACCGGGAATTACTCCGTCTGAAATTAAGAATGTTACACATCTTGCATGGTCAGTTATTATTCTTAAAGAAACATCTGTTTTTTCTGATTTTTTATATTCAACCCCGCTCATTTCTGAAACTTTATCGAGTATTGGTCTTAATAAATCTGTTTCGAATGTTGATGCTACACCTTGACAAACCATTGTAATACGTTCCAAACCCATTCCTGTATCAACATTTTTCTTCTCTAACGGTGATTGGTTACCTTCTTCATCTTGATAAAGTTCAGTAAATACAAGGTTCCATATTTCAACCCATCTGTCACATTCACAAGTATCAATACCGCAATTAGGATGACCGCATGAGTATTCTTCACCTAAATCATAATGAATTTCACTGCAAGGACCGCAAGAACCGGATGCTCCCGGAGGCCCCCAAAAATTATCTTTCTTACCTTTTCTTTTTATTCTTTCAGCCGGAACGCCTATACTTCTCCAAATTTCATAAGCTTCGTCATCTGTTTCAAAAATAGTAATCCAAAGTCTGTCTTTATCCAACTTTAAAACTTCTGTTACAAATTCCCAAGCCCAAGGAATAACCTCTTTCTTATAATAATCACCAAATGAAAAGTTTCCGAGCATTTCAAAAAACGTATGGTGGCGCGGGGTTCTTCCTACATTTTCAATATCAGAATCTTTTCCGCCTGCTCTTGCACATTTTTGGCAAGAGGTTGCCCTTGCCGGCTCATAAGGACAAGGCTGTATATTCAGGAATATCGGTAAAAATTGCAGCATACCTGCTGTTGTAAGTAAAACAGTAGGATTATCCGGCACCAAACTTGAACTCTCAACTATTGTGTGTTGATGTTTATTTTTAAAAAAGTCTAAATATAATTTTCTAATTTCATTTCCTTTTAGCATAATTAATTCCCTCTAAAATGTCCGCTTATTTAATTATATACCAAATATAAAAAGGAAAAATTATTGCCTAAAAAATCAAAAATCTAAATCCTGCGAAATTCTGTCAGCCATAAGATGCAATGTATCAACATCTTTATTAGACAAATTTGAAAAAATCTCTTCTATGTATTTTTTCATTAAAGGTATCGCTTTTGTTAATATTTTTTTACCTTCCGGAGTAACCTTCAATGAATTCACAACTCTGTTTTTATAACTTCCGGATTCTCTTTTTATAAGCCCCTTTTTTTCTAATATTTTTACCAGCCTTGTTGTATTTGCTTTATCTTTTAATAATATATCGGATAATTGCTGCTGATATATCTCGGTTTGAGAATTAATTGTATCCAAAACTACAAACTGTTCGCTTGTTATACCCAAATCTAATTTATCAAGCTTTGCTTTAAGTGCTGATTTTAAGTTTTTCAATATTACATCACAAGCGTATATTACCGTATCTGTGTAATGCTCTGACCTTATTTCCATATTTTTATAATAAAAAATAAAAGTTGATGTGTCAACAAATGCTATTGAGTCTGTGGAAAATTACAAATTTTTCTCATACGCTCTTTTGTAAACTTTTGTAACAATTTTATCTATAAGTGTTATATTATATATATATTGTGGTATATACAAGTATAATCTCTTTTCTTTATTTTCTCCTCCACTCCTTTATCTAACGAGTTAATGCCGCAGGATTGCGGCTTTTTTCTTTGGTAAAAATTTAAAACAAAAAACGCAACAATGAAATTGTTACGTCTTTGCCATAAACTTTTTGTTATTTACTATTTTACATCATCTTTAATTACAATCAGATTTTTTACAATCTTCATTGCACAAGTCGGAAGAACAACTTCATCAAGACCATCTGCGATACTCAAGATACCACCTGCTTTTAATGTTACATCTTCACCCTTGTATTGAAATACATATTCGGTTTTTCTGTCAGATCTGATTGTGATTTGGTTTGTCATTTTTTACTCCTAATACATTATTTTACTTAAATATAGGAATGACAGATATAAATCCGCCATTCCTAAAAATCTTTATTCGACAAATTAGTCGAATACATAGTTAATGATTGCAGCTTCTCTTGCTCTTTTGATAGCTGTTGTAATCATTCTTTGGTGTCTTGCACAGTTTCCTGTAACACGTCTTGGAATAATTTTTCCAGCTTCAGTTAAGTATCTTTTTAATTTTGCTGCATCTTTGTAGTCGATAGAATCAACATGTTCAGCACAAAAACTGCAGGTTTTATTTTTCTTTCTATCTGCTGCGTCTTGTTTTGCAATTGTTCTATTTTGCCTTTCTAGCCTTGTTATTATTTGTCAGTAAAATTTACTTAAATTTAACCCTTTACCCATTTACCCCTTTACCCCTAAAACGGGATTTCGTCTTCTCCAATGAGTTCATCAGTAAATTCTTCTTGCGAAAATTTAACTATATCCTCACCGGAAGATTCTTTTGACGGTGCTGATACACTTCCTACACCGGAAGTTTCTCCCATTGGTTCAACTGTATTGGCATCTATTTCATAAATGCGTCTTTCTGCACCGCTTTCATTCTTTACAGTTGTAATTTGCAATCTGCCTTCTATAAGAACTTTATCTCCCTTTCCCAGAGATGATACAGCTTCATCTAAAGCTGTCCTTCTGGAAATCACTCTTAACAACATTTCCTCTCTGTCGCCTATATTTACTACAAACGAAGATACAGGAATATTATTTTGTGTGAATCTTTTCTCAGGAGCTCTATATACAGTCCCCGTTACAACTGCTTTTGCCAGTGTCATAAGATTTTCCTCATATATTAATTAATTCTATCAGGTAAATTATACATTTTCGGAAGCTAAAACGTCCTTATGCATTTACCCTTTCTTTTTTAGAAACTTCCATAAACATAAATCTTAAAACAGAATCATTTAATTTAAGATTTCTT
This sequence comes from uncultured bacterium, assembly GCA_902796585.1. Lineage (GTDB taxonomy): Bacteria > Cyanobacteriota > Vampirovibrionia > Gastranaerophilales > Gastranaerophilaceae > CAG-196. The sequence continues at coordinate 26,077 of CADBPN010000131.1, read as the reverse complement.
TTAAAGTCAACAACAGCTTCAGGTGGGAGTGCCGTTACAATTGTAGTGAAATAACCGTCTCTGAATCCTTGAAGATCGTAAGCCAGTTTTTTTCTTCCCATTTTATCTACTGATACAATTTCACCTTTTGCAGATTTAATATCTGATGAAATTTTATCTACAGCTTTGTCTAATTCTTCTGAATCAAGACTTGGTTTAAAAATTGCTAATAATTCGTATTTTTTCATTATAATATCTCCTTATATGATTTCATGCTAACATAAACAGAACCCTTGTAAAGTGTTTATTCTATTTTATTTCTTCTTTTCACTTCTGGTTCTTACTGATATCCGTATTGGTGTTCCGACAAAACCGAATGCTTCTCTGAGTTTATTTTCCAGATAACGTTTATAGTGGTCTTTTAGCAAGTTCTCGTCATTTGCAAACAAAATAAATGTCGGCGGTTCTATTGAAGCTTGGGTTGAATACATTATTTTTAATTTTTTGTTTCTAATAGTTTGAGGCGGATTAAGAGCATAGGCCTCATTAACAACTTTATTCAACAATCCTGTAGAAATTCTTTTTGAATGTTCTTTCTGAACTTCAACAACTTTTGTATATATGCTGTGTAATCTTTGATGAGTTACTGCACTTATATAAATTTTAGGAACATAGCTTAAAAAAGGAATCTCGTTTGATATCAGCTTTTCAAACTTATTAATAGTATTCGATTTTTTATCTTCAACCAAATCCCATTTATTTATAGCTATAACCATTCCTTTACCTGCTTCTGTTATAATAGAAGCTATTTTTTTATCTTGGTCGGAAATTCCGTTAACGGCTTCTGTTGCATCTATAACCATAAGTGCAACATCACATTCTTTTATTGAACGAATTGCTCTATCGACAGCAAATTTTTCAATACCGTAATCTACTTTTGATTTTTTTCTTATTCCCGCAGTATCAATTATTACAAAATCCTGTCCGTTAAAATTCAATCTTGAATCAATGCTGTCTCTTGTAGTTCCGGAAATATCAGACACAATAACACGTTTTTCGCCCAATAGAGCGTTTACAATTGAAGATTTTCCCGCATTCGGACGACCTACGATTGCAAGTTTTATTGCAGAATCTTTTTCTGCTTCCTCTTCCTGTTCAATATCTTTTGTAATTTCATCAAGCAAATCCCCAACCCCGCCTGAACCATGGAGTGCTGATATTGCAACCGGTTCTCCTATTGCAAGAGAGTAAAAATCATTAATCATAGTGACTTGATTGTGAGAATCAACTTTATTAACGGCAAGAATAACCGGCTTGTCCGATTGACGCAATATATTTGCAATATCTTCATCAACAGGAGTAACACCGTCAATACCGTCTACTATAAAAACTATTTTATCTGCTTCATCACAAGCTATTTTCGCTTGGTCATATATAGAAAGCATAATTTCGTCTTCATCACCCGGAACAATACCTCCGGTATCTATTACTGTAAACTGTTTATTCTGCCACTCTACGTCAAAATAGATTCTGTCTCTTGTAACACCAGGCTGATCATCAACAATAGACTGTCTTTTTCCGACAAGTCTATTTACAAATGTTGATTTTCCGACATTTGGTCTTCCCACTATTGCAATAATTTGTTTTCTACTCATAGTAAATTAAGTTTAACATAAACATATTTACTCTTCCTCAATATATGTTCGATATTCATCTATACTGCTTACATTTCTTAATTTTTTTAGAGCTATGTTTTCGAGTTGTCTTATTCTTTCTTTAGAAAAACCCATTTGATTTCCTATTTGTTCAAGAGTCTTAGGTTCTTCGTCTTCTATTCCGTATCTGCGTTTCAAAATTTCTTCTTCTCTCTTGTCAAGATGATGCAAAAGATTTATCACATCTGCTTCTTTAAAACATTCCTGTGCTTTGTTGTCCGGAGAACAATAACTTTTGTCTTCCACGTAATCTTGAATACACAAGTCATCTGTTACATAAGTTTCTAAACTAATCGGTTCAGTTTTTATTGCACATCTTATTTCATCTAATTTTTTCTTGTCTAAACCACACAATTTAGAAATTGTATCATCATTAGTATCCATGGTTTCATCACATTCCGCCATTATACAGGCTTTTTTATATTTACGGATTTTTTCCAGCATGTGTACGGGAATCCTTATTGTTCTTGAATGGTTTGAAATTGCTCTTACAATTGTTTGTTTTATCCACCATGTTGCATAAGTTGAAAACTTAAAATTCTTTTTGTAATCAAACTTCTCAGCAGCCTTTATCAAGCCCATTGAACCTTCCTGAACCAAATCCATAAAAAGAACACCTTGACCTATATATTTTTTAGCAATACTTACTACAAGTCTTAAATTAGCTTGCACAAGTTTTTTCTTTGCTTCATTACTTTCGAAAGAATTTCCCTCTTGAATTTTTCTGCCTAATTCAATTTCTTCTTCTCTTGAAAGCATTTTTTTTCGCCCAATTTCTTTCAAGTACATTTGCAAAATATCGTCATTGTTTACTATTGTGCTAAAAGTTTTAGGTTCGGTTTCATTATCTTCTGATAAGTTTATGTATTCAATATTTCTTAATGCATTTGACATTATAATCCTCCATCTATTCAATCAAAATCTCTCTTCACTTATATAGACGAAAATTAAATAAAAAAGTTCCCAATAAATATATAAATTTTTATAAAAATTGACTTATTACATTATTTAGGGTTAAATAAGCCTATGAAGATTATAATTTTCGGTGCAAATGAAATAGGCTCAATGATAGCCGGAGAGTTTTATACAAACAATGATATAACAGTCATTGACGAAGAAAAAAATAAGGTTGATGCCTTTAACAAGCTTGATGTCGGATTTATATCCGGGAATGCTTCCAGTTTGGAAGTTCTTAAACAAGCCGGTATTAAAGACGCTGATGTATTTATAGCCTGCAATGATTCTGACGAATTAAATATTGTTGCCTGCCTTACAGTCAAACGTTTGAGTAATGCAAGAACTATCTGTTTTGTAAGAAAAGAAGAGTACAAATCTTCTTTAGGTTTAGTTAAAGATGCAGAATACAACGGTGACTTATATATTGATAACGTTATTTGGCCGGAAGAATTGCTTACACAAGAAATTTTCAGAATTATCACTGTTGCAAAAGCTCTTGATGTTGAATATTTTGCTGACGGAAGAGCCAGACTTCTCGAATACAAAATCGGAGAAAAGTCTCTTTTGATAAACCAGTTAATAAAAAATTGCGAATTTCCGAAAGATACTTTAATTGTTGGTATAACAAGGAATAGTGAACTGTTTATTCCAAACGGTAACACAATGCTTAGACAAGATGATAAAGTAATTTTTATGGGACTTTCTCATTCTCTTAATATACTTGCCGGTAAGTTTTTCCATGAAAAAGAATTTGTAAAATCCGTTACAATTATAGGCGGCGGAAGTGTCGGATTAAAGTTGGCAAAAGGGCTTGAGAATTTAAAAATCAAATTAAAGATTATAGAAAAAGATGAAGAACGTTGTAATTACCTTGCACAAGAATTACAACATGCACTGATTATAAATGGTGACGGAACCGATTTGGAATTATTAAACGAAGAAGATGTTTCAGCTTCTGATGTTGTTGTTAGCGTAACAGATAACGATGAAAAGAATTTACTTTGTTCGCTTTTAGTCAAACAAATGGGCGCAAAAAGAGTTATATCAAGGGTTACTAAAAATACAAACGTGGCATTATTTGAAAAAGTCGGTATTGATATAGCAATTTCTTCCAAAACCGCTTCTTTAAATGAAATCAAGAACAGTATGAAATCGACTAACATTGGCATTTTAGCAACTGTTGAACAAGGAAAAGGAGAAGTATTATTCATTGAACTTCCGGATAATTATGAAACAAAGAAGGTTATGGACTTGCACCTGCCAGTTCAAGCCATTGTCGGTGTTATTCAAAGAGGAAAAAGAATTTTAATTCCAAACGGACTTACACTTGTAAATAGCAAAGATAAGTTGATTATATTTACAACAAGCGAAAATGCTCAAACAATCAGAGAGTTTTTTGAGGAGAAATAAATGAGATTATCTTATTTAGCATATACTTTTTCTCTTGTAATGACATATTTTAGCTTAGCATTGCTTATACCGATTATTGTCGCAATATGTTATCACGAATATTCTTCAATATTGCCTTTTTTTGCAACCTCAGCGGCTGCTCTAATGATTTCTGTTACAATAAAAAAAATTATAAACAGTTCTCATAAAATAAAATCTATTAATGATATTAAAAAATCAGAAGGACTTACTGTTGTAACATTTTCTTGGATTTTTGCAGGACTTTTCGCCACAATTCCATATATGTTTTTCGGACTTACACCTCTGAACTCTATATTTGAGGCAATGGCAGGAATCACAACTACCGGTGCTACAACTTTAACTCATTTTAATTACCCGCATGCAATGTTTTTTTGGCGCTCATTTACTCAATGGCTTGGCGGGATGGGAATTATCGTATTATTCATAGCGGTTCTTCCTCAATTTGCTATTGCGGGAAGACAATTGTTTTTTGCGGAAGCGCCGGGCCCTACAGAAGAAAAATTCACACCAAGGATAAAAAGTACCGCAGCTTCTCTGTGGAAAATATACGCAGGACTTACTATACTGGAATTTATTGCTCTTAAGATATGCGGAATGAATTCATTCGAGGCAGTTTGCCACTCTATGTCATCTCTGTCCGGCGGCGGATTTTCTCCTAACGCTGACAGTATTTCTTCATATTCACATTCTATAATGTGGATAATAACATTTTTTATGTTTTTTGCAGGTGCAAATTTCAACTTGCAGCACAAAGCTTGGTCAAAATTAAATCCGTTCTTGCTTTTTAAAAATGAAGAATTTAAAGTTTATTTCGGCGGAGTGTTTTTAATTTCTGTTTTACTTGCTGTTTCGCTCTTTACAAATATGCATTATGATTTATTTAACAGTTTAATACATTCATTTTTCAACGTAACATCATTGGTATCTTCATCAGGATTTTGCAGTGTTGACTACTCTAAATGGGATTATGTCAGTAAAATTCTATTATTCATCATAATCCTTTTCGGAAGCTGTGCAAGCTCTGCCGGCGGCGGGCTTAAAGTAACAAGATGGATGCTTGTATTTAAAATAATGAAATCGGAAATGATGAAAATACTTCATCCAAAAGCTGTTTATAATATTAAAATAGGTAATTACTCCGTTCCTAAAGATATCCTCTATCAAACAATAATGTTTGTATCTTTTTATTTCGGCTTGATTGCAATTTCTGCTCTTGTTGTCGGAATTATAGAAAAAAATACAACAATTGCTCTTATCGGCTCCATTTCTTCTATGGGAAACTTGGGCCCTGGATTCGGTAATATAATAGGTCCTATGGGAAATTTTGCAACACTTCAACCACTTACAAAATTAATATTTATAATAGATATGCTTGCAGGACGTTTGGAGTTAATTCCATTCCTTGTATTATTCCAAAAAGATTTATGGATTTTTAAAAGTGAATAATATTACTTAAAAATGATTATATACATTTAAATCATCATAAGTTTTAAATATATCAGACCCTATTTCAAGTCTTACACCATCAAAAGGCAAAACTTCACCTATTACTGCCGCATTATCAATATTCCTGATAAATTCTTTGGGCAACGCTGCAATAAGTTTATAGTCTTCTCCTCCAAAAATAACATCTTGTTTTGATACATTCGAAAGATGAGGAATCTTTGAATAATCAACTTTTATTTTTACTCCGCTTGATTCTGCAATTTTAAAGAGAGCATCTGCTAAGCCGTCAGATGTATCCATCATTGCGTAATCTTCCTTTATGTTTTCTGCAATTTGTCTGGAAAAATCAATTTCTAATTGAGGCAACTTATGAGCATTGATTAATTTTTCCGAATTTCCGTTATTTTGCAATTCTTTAAGTCCGGCTGCGCTTGAACCAAGATTTCCCTTAGTTACTATCAAATAACCTTCATGAGCATTTTTTCTTGAAGATATCTTCCTTTTTGTATCACTGCCGATTGCGGTTATTGAAATAAAGATTTTGTCTTCTGATCCTGTTATATCACCGCCTATAATTTTTGCTCCGAATAATGCTTTACTTGCACCTTTGTAAAAATCTTCGATAAAACTCTCATCAATATCTTTCGGTAAAGACAGTCCGATTGTTACATATTTGGGAATTCCTCCGCTTGCTATAATGTCACTGATATTAACCGCTACAGATTTATATCCGAGTTCATACGGAGTATACCATTCTCTTTTAAAATGTATATTTTCCACCAAACTATCCTGCGTTACTACAATACCCAAATCCTTTATATAAGCACAGTCGTCACCAATATACTCACTTCCTATGTGATTTTCTATAATTTTTAAAAAAGTTTGTTCTTTCATAATAAAAATTAAACAATATAAATAATAAATTTTCAAAGGCAATATAAAAAAAAAGCGGAATTAACCATTCCGCTAATTTAAGCTCTCTTTATTTAAAATATTATTCTTGTATTGCTTCATAACAATCTGAGCATATTGTTTCATGCCCTGCATGTTCACCCAAATGACGGTATTTCCAACAACGTTCGCATTTTTCACCTTCTGCTTTTGTTACCCAGACAGTAATACCGTTCTCTGTATACTCGTTTAATACACCATCAGGTGCAGATTCTGTAATATATGCCTGAGAAGTAATATATAAATCCGCAAGATATTTTTCATTAACTTTTAACAACCCATTAAAATCGGTATTAAGATAAACTGCAACTTCCAAAGAGCTTCCGACTGTTTTATTTGCTCTTAATGGCTCAATTGCTCTTGTTACAATTTCTCTTGTTGAAAGAATCTTTGTAAAATCTTGCTCTAAAGCCGGATTATTCCAAGAATCATTAATTTTAGGCCAAGAAGCAAGTAATATACTTTCTAAACCGCCTCTTTGATTCTCCGGTGTATTTTGCCACATATCTTCAGCTTGGAATGGCATAACAGGAGCTACTATTCGTACAAGCGTTTGGAATGTTTCATATAATACAGTTTGACAAGCACGTCTTGATAATGATTTTTTGCCTGCAGTGTAAAGTCTGTCTTTTACAATATCCAGATAGAAAGAACTTAAATCTACTGCGGCAAAATTTTGCAGAACTTGGAAATATTTATAAAACTCGTAATTTTCAAAAGCTTCTGTTACTTCCTCTACAACTTTATTTAGTTTATGTAAAGCAAACTTATCGATTGGAGTTAAATCTTCATACATTACATAATCTATAGCAGGATCGAAATCAAAGATATTTCCAAGTAAAAATCTTGCTGTATTTCTTGTTTTCTTAAATATTTCAGCAAGTTGTTTTACAATATTGTCACCAATCTTTGTATCATTTTTGTAATCAACAGAAGCTGCCCAAAGTCTTAATATATCAGCGCCGTAATTCTTAATTATATCATCAGGTCTGATATAATTTCCTAAAGACTTTGACATCTTTCTTCCGTCTTCGCCAAAAACAAAACCATGTGTAAGCACTTGTTTGTACGGAGCCTTACCTTGAGTTGCAATAGATGTTAAAAGCGAAGATTGGAACCATCCTCTGTGTTGATCGGAGCCTTCTAAATACATATCTACTGGAGTATGTCCAAGTTCGTCCGCCCTTTTTTCAACAACTGCTCTCCATGAAATTCCTGAATCAAACCAAACATCCATTATATCTTTTTCTTGACGAAAATGTTTTTTACCGCATTTAGGGCATACAAAACCTTCCGGCAAAAGTTCTTCTGTTGTTCTGTTTACCCAAGCATCCGAACCTTCTTTTTCAAATATTTTTGCAATATTTTCAATTGTTTCATCTGTACAAATAACTTCTCCACATTCCTCGCAATAGAAAATAGGAATCGGAACACCCCAGGCTCTTTGTCTTGAAATACACCAATCAGTACGGCCTGCAACCATGTTACCGATTCTGCTTTCACCGCTTGAAGGAATCCATTTTACTTTATGAATTTCTTCCATTGCTTTATCGCGGAACTTATCAACCTTTACAAACCATTGAGGAGTTGCTCTGTATATTACAGGATGTTTGCATCTCCAACAATGCGGATAACTGTGATTTATTTCGTTTTGGTAAACTAATGCTTTTTTCTCTATCAGCATATCGATTACCATGTCATTACCTTTATAATATGGAACTCCGACTAGTTCAGGAATTCTTCCTTCTTCTGTCCAACATCCTTTACTATCCAATGGTGAAAGAACTTCTATACCGTATTTGCAACCGACCTCATAGTCTTCTAAACCATGACCCGGTGCAGTATGTACTAAACCGGTACCCGCATCAAGCGTTACATGCTCACCTAAAATAATCTTTGATTTTCTGTCAATCAGTGGATGTTCTACCTCCATTAATTCAAAGTCTTGACCGATTGCAGTATCTATAAGTTTTATTTCTTCTTCATTCCAACCTGCATCTTCAATAAATCTGCCTAATAAATCTTTTGCAACAACATACACATCATCTTTATATTCAAATAATTGATATTCAAATCTTGGATGCATAGAAATTGCAACATTAGAAGGAATTGTCCAAGGAGTTGTTGTCCAAATTATTGCATACACATCTTTTTCATTATTCGGAAGTATGTTTATATTAATCCTTTCCGTTGAATCTTCGTCAAATTTAAATCTTACATATATTGATTTTGAAGAAACATCTGCGTACTCAACTTCAGCCTCAGCTAATGCAGTTTCGCAAGATGCACACCAATAAACGGGTTTTAAACCTTTTTCAACAAAACCTTTTTTATACATTTCACCAAAAACTCTTACTTGTTCTGCTTCGTACTCCGGAGATATTGTTAAATAAGGATTTTCCCAATTTCCCAAAACACCTAATCGTCTAAATTCAGCTTCTTGCCCTTTTAAGTTTTTAGCAGCAAACTCTCTGCATTTTGCCCTAAGTTCACCCTCCGTAATAGCGAGTCTTCCGCCTTTAATATTTTTTACTACAGCATTTTCAATCGGCAAACCATGACCGTCGTATCCTGGAACGTACGGTGCATAATACCCTTTCATTGACTTATACTTAATTAAAATATCTTTTAATATTTTATTTAACGCTGTACCAACGTGAATTTTTTCTGAACTCAAATACGGAGGGCCGTCATGCAGAATGAACGCATTTAATTTATCTTTATTTTCATTAATTTTGTCATAAATTTTATTTTCTTCCCAAAAGGCTTGAGTTTTTGGTTCTTTTTGAGTAGCATTCGCTCTCATTTCTAATGTTGTTTGCGGTAAATTTAAAGTATTTTTGTATTCCATAGCTATTTCCTTATATAAAATTTATTCTTTTACTTTACTAAAATCTTGTTGAAAACTAACGTGCTTTTCAATTTTTGTCAGAGTATTAATTTTCAAATTTCTCATTTTTATAAATTCAGACATTTTTTCGTAATCAAAAGCATTTTCCCATCTCGCAATAACAACAGTTGCAACGCAATTTCCTATTAAATTCACTGTAGTTCTTCCCATATCAAGGATTTGGTCAATTCCGAGAAGAATAGCAACTCCGATAATAGGAATATTAAAGCTGGTCAAAGTTCCTGCAAGAACAATCAATGCAACCCTTGGAACACCTGCAATACCTTTACTTGTTAACATCAGTGCAAACATAATTACAAGCTGTTGTTCAAAAGACAAATTATGTCCGACTAGTTGTGTTGAAAATATTACTGCCATTGCAAGATACAATGTTGAGCCGTCAAGATTAAATGTATATCCTGTAGGCATAACAAAACCAACGATTGATTTTGGCACACCAAATTTTTCCATTATTGACATTGCTTTAGGAAGTGCCGCTTCTGAACTTGCAGTAGTAAAAGCAAGAATTGCAGGTTCTTGGATAGCTTTTATTAAGGCTCTCATTGAAATTTTTACAATTTTGCATGCCGCAACAAGAACACAAAGAACAAATACGGCTAATGCAGTGTAAAGTGAAAGAATAATCTTCCCGTAATTAAACAGAATTTCAACTCCGTTAGAACCTACCGTATATGCAATTGCGCCAAAAATACCAATAGGAGCAAAATACATAACATATTCCGTAAACTTAAACATTATTGTAGCGACAGAGTTTAGAATATCTAAAACCGGCTGCGCTTTTTTCCCTACAGCAACCACAGCAAGGGCAAAGAAAATACAAAAAACAACAATTTGAAGCAAATTTCCGTCTGCCATAGACTGAAATATACTTGTCGGAAATAAGCCTAATATCAATTCGCCAAATGAATTATGGTGAGTAGCGGAAGCCATTTCTGCAATTTTTGTCAAATTAGTTTGAGCAGTTGCTATATTTACCATGCCCTCTCCCGGTTTAAAAAGATTTGCGAATCCCAAACCTATGAAAAGTGCAATTGTCGTAACAATTTCAAAATATGCAATCGTTTTTATGCCTAATCTGCCAAGACTTTTTACATCTCCATGTCCTGCTATACCAACAACAATAGTTGCAAAAAGAAGAGGTGCAATAATCATTTTAACCATTCGCAAAAAAATCTCGGCTAAAACATGTAATTTCACTGCAAAAGCAGGAAACAACCAGCCTACAATAACTCCCAATATAAGAGCTCCAAATATTGCAAATGTTAATCCGGATTTTTTCAATATCTTTTCCTCTTCGGTAGTATATTATAATATAAACATGCAGGATTTAAAACTTAATATGTAATATCTATGGTATATTAATTATTATGGAAGAAGTAAAAATAATAGGAGCCGGTCTGGCAGGTTCTGAAGCGGCATTACAGGTTGCAAAAAGAGGAATTAAAGTTAAGCTCTACGAAATGCGTCCTTATAAAACTACAGGAGCACACGTTACCGAAGATTGTGCAGAATTTGTTTGTTCAAATTCACTTGGTTCCTATGATGTTACAAACGCAAGCGGACTTCTTAAACATGAAATGGAAATGCTTGGCGGAGAGCTCATTAAAATAGCCAAAGAATATTCTGTTCCTGCCGGAAATGCACTTGCTATTGCAAGAGAAGATTTTTCTAAAGCTGTTACAAAAAAAATAGACGAAAACCCGCTTATTGAAATCATAAGAGAAGAAATCGCAGAAATTCCGGAAGGTTATGTAATAATTGCCTCCGGTCCTCTTACAAGTGATACTCTTGCAGATTCAATACTTAATTTTACTAAAAAAGATCATCTGCATTTTTATGATGCAATTGCTCCTATCGTAGAAATTGATTCAATAAATTTTGACAAAGCTTTTTGGGGATCAAGATATGATAAAGGAGAAGCGTCCTATATAAATTGCCCTATGAACAAAGAAGAATATGAAAATTTCTATAATATATTGATTAATGCTCCTAAAATAGAACAGCACAACGTTGATAAAGACACAAAATTCTTTGAATCTTGTCTTCCTGTTGAAGTATTAGCATCCAGGGGTATAGACACATTGCGATTCGGCCCTATGAAACCTGTAGGTTTGATTGATAAACGAACCGGAACAGAAAATTATGCGGTTGTTCAACTAAGACAAGATAACTCTGCAAAAACACTTTTTAATCTTGTTGGATTTCAGACTAATTTAAAATGGGGAGCGCAAAAAGAATTGGTACATTCTATTCCCGGATTAGAAAATGCAAACATAGTACGCTACGGTGTAATGCATAGAAATACTTTTATAAACAGCTCTGAAATCTTAAACCCTACATTTGAAACAAAAGAAAGAAAAGGCTTATTCTTTGCAGGTCAAATCACAGGAACTGAAGGATACACAGAATCAATTGCAGGCGGATTAATTGCAGGCATAAACATGGTTCGCCGAATTCAACAAAAAGATTTAATTATTTATCCCCAAGAAACAATGCTTGGCGCAATTGCGCACTATATAACAGACAAAGCACATCTTGAACACATAAGTTCCAGAGACGGTTCGCTAAGATACTTACCACCTCAGCCAATAAATTCTAATTGGGCAATCGTTTCCCCGATAGATTTACCCAAAAAAGAGAGAAAAAATAAGAAATTAAAAACAGAGCTTCTGTCAAAACGCGCTTTATCTGCAATGTCAGATTTTAAGGCTAATATTGTTTAAAATCCGATTCTCTGTAAACATCTGATTTTAAAAACATTTTTACATTTTTGTTAAGAATTGTAACAAGTATGATTGTAAAAAGGCAATTTCTCAAAGTGAAAAAACTTTATATATATAAGGAATGAAATCACACGAGAAAAAAGGAGACATATCATGGGAGATTTTAGATTAGACATTTCAACAATCACAAACGAAAAGTTGAAAATGATAGCCGAGGAAGCTAACAAAAACAAAAGTACAGATTTAGATGCAAGAACTTTGGATTCTACAGAAGCAACTATTTTTGCAAGTATGGTAGAAAGAGCTCACAAAGACAATACTTTGGCTGAAATTGAACGTATAACAGACGATGAATACAGTATGGGATTAGCTCTTGTAAAAGAAAATAAAGGTGTAACAAATCCGCAAGAAAATGCAAAAACACCGGTAGACAGAAAATATGATGAATTAGTTGTTTTATTTAAAAACTTCAAAGAAATAATGGAAACAGATCCTGAATTCCAAGCTACAATGAAAAAGAACGGCGGTCACGATTTTCGAAAATATCTTAATACTTTCAAAGAAAAATTACAAGAAGATAATAAATGGGACAAAGTAACTAAACAAGCATTCAAAAAATTAGAAAAAACAGTTGAACTTGCAGCAGAACAACAAAAAATAGAAGCAACAAGTGCAGATTTTACTGGAAAAACAGATGTTTATACAGAAGTAGGGTACAAAGCAAAAGATGAAGCTGAAACTTGGCAAGAAATTGCAGATCGCAAAAAACATGCAGCCAAAAGGTACGAAGAACTTGCATCAGTAACCAGAAAAGAAATGGAAAAAGGTTTAAATGTCAAATTGTTAGGTATTACTACTTTTAGAGGCTCAACGATGGCTAACAAACTGGCTAAATTCAAAAAACCTGACGGAACATATAACTTGCAGCCGCTTAGAGATGCAATAAAAGAATGGCATGGTGCTGATGCTACCGTTAATGATCATGTTGACGGTGAAAGAAGCGAATTAGAACACGTAATAGAAATATTCCAAAATATAACAGGTGAAAAATTTAATGAATATCAAGCTAAAAAGTTAATTGAATTTATTGGTTTATTCAACCAAAAACGTGACCATTCTCTAAAAACAGCTGTATTAGGAGAAAGCAAGTATAATCCTGATCTTGCAGCGGCCAGAGGTATTGCAGGAGCAGCATCAGGAGCAGCTGCAGGTGCTGTAGCAACATATATTACTCACCACGCATTAGATTTAACGGTAAGAGTCAGTGCATCAAGCGCTGTGAAATCATTATCAGAATTTGCACAAAACGGTATTAAAACAGCTATAAAAGAGACAGCAGACGGAAGCGGCGATATTTTAATCAACGTAATAATTGACCCATTGAAATCAGATATGATAGCAGGAACCTTAGCCGGTATGGGTGTTGGCTTTGCAGTTGGTTTTGTAGTTGATACATTAACGAAGATGCTAATCGGTTCTAATGTATCTGAAAAAACTTGCTTCCACACAGATGAAGCTTACAGTCACACAGGTTCGTTAAAAGAATTCAAAGCTCATATAAAAGATATGTTGGCTAAGAGCGAAAGTTTAGAAGAAAAAGCTGCAATTGTATCTGCAATGGCTGACCAAATTGTAAAAGATAATCCTGATTTGTCAGAACAAGAAGCGTTAAAGAAATTAGTTGACCATATATATGTAAGTGTCGGCGGAAGAAAATCAACTGTTAACGCAGAAGAATGTATCGGTGCTCAATTGGATATGGCTAAGAAACCAACACAACCAACAACTACACCAACTACACCAACTACACCAACTACACCAACTACACCAACTACGACAACAACAACTACTACAGATGATGTTGACAAATGTGCAAAAGTTAATGAAGAATCTTATACATTAACAAGAAAAGGCGGATACTCTTGGACTGGTATAGTAACAGCATTCTATCCTTGCCTAGTTGAAGAATTCGGAGTAAGCGGTGCAATAAGAAGATTGAAAAAAGCATTAGCAGGCAAAGATCAAGCAAAATACCAAGCTCTACTTAAAGGTACAGACTTACCAAAGACAATGATATTACCTAAAGAAATTGATGGATGTCAACGTGAAGACAATAATCAAATAGCTCTTCAAACATTCAGAGGTAAAGCAGGAAGAGGTGCCCTGATACAAAGAGTTGGTGTTAACCAATGGAGAGCAACAGACAGCAATGATTCAAGCAGATCTGCAATCGGTTCAGATAGACAAGGAGCTCTTCAAAACTTAAATACAAAATATAATGAAAATTATACAGAATGTTAATTGCAGACTATGGTTGTTTTTAGAAAAAGAGACGGAATAAATTCCGCCTCTTTTTTTATGCATCCTGCATTTATGTAATGTTGAGATTCATTTTCTCTATATTCTTCCGCCTTTTGCTTGAGCTCTGTGTGCTGCTCTTAGTGCAGGAGCTGCTGAACCGTCTTCATTGATTAAATCAATGATACCTTCGTGAATATTGTCGTTGCAGTTATCGCAGCAGCAAGGATCCCAGCCTTCCAATATAACAAGTGCTCTTGCTTGAAGATCAGCCGGTAATGCTTTTATTGCATCAAGAATTTCTTGTAACAATTTGTTGTTTTTATCAATACCGTCTAACATTTCTTGTGCAGCATCCATATCTTCAGCGTGTAATGTTTGTAAGAATGCTTTATAGTTAGCAAAGTTTGCTGCATCGTGTTTTTGCCACAATTCTTCAAGTTCGTCTGCCGTTAATGAACGACCCATTTTAGCTTCAATATTTGCTATTTGATTTTGTATAGCATTAAACTGAGCCTTTAATTGACTTAAATATGAATTTGTCAATTGACTTTCTGTATTAATAGATGATAACGTTGCGTTGCCTTGTTGTAACAATGCTTTTAAGTCATCTAATTTACCGAACAATTTGTTTGCAATTGTGTTAAGTAATGTTGTTTGAGCACCCATTTCTTTAAACATTGCAGCTAACTGTTGTTCGATATCACCTAACTTATCTAGTATAGCATCAAGTTCTGCTTGAACATTTGCTAAATCCTGTGCTCTTTGAGCTTCAGATTTGTTGTTATCGTTCTGAATATCAACAAGTTTGTTATAAATAGCTTCCAATTGAGCAGCATAATCAGGATATTGAGAAGCGTATTGAACAAGTTTGCTCATCAGTGCAATAATAGTTTTTTGGTTTGCAAGTCCTTGTTGAGCAGCTTCTAAGATTTCATCGGTTCTTAATTCTTGTTGTAAATTCAACCAAGAAATCAATTCTGCTAAATCTTCTTTTGTTACAGAGTTCGGATTGTTTTGGTATTCAGCAAGCAATTGAGCAATTAAGTTTTCAATTCTCGCTAAGTTGCCTTTTTGACCTTCTAAACGTTGGTTAATTTCAGATAATTGAGCGTTTGTAATCTTACCTTCTCTAAGTAATCTTGCCAATAAAGATTTGATTTGAGCATCTTCATTCTTAACAGTTGTTGTTAAATTACGAATTTCTGCCTTTATTTCATCAAGAGATGCCTTTATATCGTCTAATGAACCGTTAATTTTGTTCAATTCAGATAATACTGCCTGAGCGAATGCTTGAGCATCCATATCACCATTATTATATTTATTTATTAATGTTAATAACGCATTGTAGATGTTGTTGTTTGCATTAACATCTTGTTGTAAAATAGCTGTGATTTGAGAAGCATTCATGTTCATAGCTTCTTCAAGTGAATAACCGTGTTTTTCAATTATTGCTGCTAATTGGTCAGCTTTAATACCGATTTGTTGAGCGATATATTCTAATCGTTTATTATTATCACAGTTTAATTTCATAATAGCAAAATATATTGCGGATTCTTTTGCGGACATTTCACTTAATTTTTCGCTTAAATCAGTTATACCTGCTACAAATGTTTGATTCATTGTTGTTTGATTATTAATAATTTGTTTTGCATAATCAGACATTTCTGTTTTCATATCTGCAACTTGTTGATTTAATTTAACAAATTCACTGTAGATACCTGCAACATTTGCATCAATATTTTTCAACAATGCCATTAATTCGTTAAAACCGGCTTTTGCATCAATTTTTCCTGATTGTATATCAGCAATCAACTGTCTTAAATATGCATTAGCTTCTTCCAGACTCATACCGTTTGCTTGCAAGTTAGCAATAATGATGTTTTGATTAGCTTGTATACCAGCCATATACACAGCAATCTCTTTATATGCTTGATCTAAAGTTTTAAATCCGTTTTTTACATCAGAAATTAATGTATCAAACTTAGTCATAAACATATTTATAAGAGCATCTGTTGCATCTTGTCTTTGCTGCAGATAAGCCATAAAATCTTGTTGAGCTTTTATTAATCCGGAAACATCCACGTTTACTTCAATTCTATCCTGGCAAGATGTCATGCTTGCAGCACCACCTAATGCTAAAGCACCGAATAAAGCTGCTTTCGCAACAGCTGTTTTGCTTCCGAATGATACCATGTTTGCTGCATAAGGAGCTGCGTATGATTTTGCGTCAGTGTTGTCTTGAGGCAATGTTTCATCGTTCATAACTCCTAATTTTTGTGCCAATTGAGGATTTGACATCAAATTTTTCATACCTTGGAATGTTAATGCTTTCATTCCGTCTTTTTGTGTTGATTCTGTCGGGATAGGATTAGAAACTGTGTTTGTGTTTTCTCCTTCGCCAAATTTGATTTTGTTTAATAACAAAATTTCGTTAGTTTTAATGTTCATACGTATATACTCCTTTTTTTAACGTAGTACTTCACTTTTTATAATTGGGGAAAAAAGCATAAAAAATTTTTTTGCTAGCATGTCATAAAAAATTTTATAAATATTTACAAATGTTTACAAAAAAACAGAAAAATTAATATTTTTTACATCCATATTAAGATTATGTAAGGAAATCTAATTTTTCAAAAAATTTCGTCTATAATAAAAATGCTTAAAGATAAATTAAAGGAGAAAGATATGCAATCAGTTAAAGAAATTCTTGGAAAATTAGATTCAGCAGATAATGTTACTAAAAATAAAATTGAAAATATATTAGTAGAACAAGGTTCTGCGGTAGTTCCGGAATTGGTTGACCAAATACAAACTGTAAAAGGTGTAAAACGCGGTGTTGCAGCAATGACTCTTATCAGAATCGGCGAAGCTTCTGTTGAATACCTAAAAAAAGCAGCAGATGCAAACAAAGATTTTGCTTGGGTTGCTAAATATCTTATTTCTGAAATTAAAGGTGTAGCTGCTTAATTTTTATGTCTGAAAAAGTTAATGTAACTATTTATACAGACGGAGCGTGCAGCGGTAATCCCGGCCCCGGAGGTTACGGTACTGTATTATTGTATGTCGATTCAGATGGTGTACGTCATGAAAAGGAATTGTCAGAAGGATTCCCATCTGTAACTAATAATCAGATGGAATTAATGGCTGTTATTGCAGGTTTGGAAGCTTTAAAAAAACCTGCAAAAGTCACTTTAGTGTCTGACAGTAAATATGTTATAGATGCGTTTGAAAAGAAATGGATTGACGGCTGGATTCAAAAAGGTTGGAAAACAGCGGATAAAAAACCTGTCAAGAATATAGAATTATGGCAAAGACTTCTAAAAGCAAAAGAACCTCATGACGTAGAGTTTATATGGGTTAAAGGACATGCCGGTCATGAGTATAATGAAAGATGCGACTCACTTGCCGTAAATGCCTACAAAAATTTGTAACATTTTTGTTGAGAGAAGTATTTAAATGTGATATAATCTTGCAAGAGAGGTTTTATGCAGCAGAATATTCTGAGAAATTCAGGTGTTACTAATATCTATTTAGTAAGTACGGAAATAAATAATGCATTTAAGTATCCTGTGAGATTGCGATACATGGATGACACATCGTGTTATTTTGCGGCAAAATTACCGTCTAATTATTCAAAACCTATAGACAATACCGACGTTCAGATTGTTGTTTATACAACAGACGGACTTTACAAAAATAGCACTGTAATAAAAAGTTCAACAGCATCTGTTCAAGAAGTAGTATTTGAAACAGGTATTCCAAAAGTTTGGGAATTTGAACAAATGAGAAAAAGTTCAAGGTTTATTGTCAATTTCCCAATAGAAATATCTTTTTCCGACAGTTCTGTTCTCGAATCACAAACTTATGACATTTCAACAGGAGGAGTTTCATTATACTTAAATAATGAAATTTTAGAACAAAACAAAGCAAACAAAGTAAATCTTGTTATTAATATTCCCAGCGATGTTATCATGACAACACCGAATCGAAAACTGAATTTTGAAGCAGAAATTATTCGGGAAACAAAAGAAGAAAACAAAATATTTTATGTTTTCAAATTCATAAATATAAACCCAGAAAATCAATTAGCACTTAAAAATATATTAATGCACTTAAAAGCATAATTGACTTTATAAAATTTTACACTAAGAATAATATATATACATCAGATGAAGGTAGATAAATGAAGCTTATAGACAGACTAAAAGTTTTTGAACAAAAGTACGTTTTTTTAAGATGGGCAACAGGGGCTGAATACGGAAAAGTCACGTATGTCGGTGATGATTACATAGAATTCAATGTTATAGACATTGACACTATGGAATATAGAGAAACAACAATTATTAACGCAAATCTAATATTGGAAGCTATCTTCGGCGGCCCTGATATATCCAGAATTGTTGCGGAAATATCTTCGTTGCTTTCTGATTCATAAGTTTTATACTATAATATTTCTATGGTAGCAAAAATTATTACATCAGCAGCAATCGGAATAAACTCTTTTAAAGTAGAGGTTGAAGTAGATGTTGCTTCTCAGGCTTTTCCCGGAATAAGCATCGTAGGACTTCCTGATAATGCTGTATCAGAAGCAAAGGAACGTGTTCATTCCGCTATTAAAAATTCCGGTTTTTCTTTTCCCTTAGGTAAAATTATAATTAACCTTGCCCCTGCTGATATTCGAAAAGAAGGAAGTCAATTTGATTTACCTATTGCAATCGGAATATTAAAAGAAAATGGTATAGAAATTCCGGACGATTTAACGACAGCATATCTTGGAGAATTGTCATTAGACGGTTCGATAAGGCCGGTTGCCGGAGTTTTACCGTTAATTAGCGGATTAAAAGATTGCGGCATAAAATCAGTTTTTGTGCCGGAAGAAAATGCAAAAGAAGCAGCTTTGGTTCAAGGAGTTGATGTATACGGGGCAAAGCATTTATCGGATATTGTTCAACATTATAACGGAGAAAATACATTACCTAAAACAATTATAGATATTAATAAGTATTTGGAAGAAAATTCACAAATTGATTATACATTTGATTTTAAGGACGTAAAAGGTCAGCAAAAAGCAAAAAAAGCTTTGGAAATCGCAGCTGCTGGCGGTCATAATATTCTTATGTCCGGTTCTCCCGGATCAGGCAAAACAATGATGGCAAAATGTCTTGCTTCAATTCTGCCGCCGCTGGAGTTGCAAGAAGCTTTAGAATTAACTAAAATATACAGTATAAGCGGACTTTTGCAAAAAGATAATCCGCTTATGACAAAAAGACCTTATCGTCCGGTACACCATACAGCATCTCAAAACGGTATAATAGGAGGAGGTTCTAACCCCAAACCCGGAGAAATTACTCTTGCTCATAGAGGCGTGCTCTTTTTAGATGAAATGGTGGAATTTCCAAGACAAGTTCTTGAGGTTCTTCGTCAGCCATTGGAAGACGGTGAAGTCGTAATCTCCAGAGCAAAAAATTCAATAAGATATCCTTCTAAATTTATGCTTGTTGGGGCAATGAACCCATGCCCTTGCGGTTTTCTTGGGGATAAAGAAAAGGACTGTACTTGTTCTGAGTTCCAAATTCAACGATACAGAAGTAAATTATCCGGTCCTTTATTAGATAGAATAGATATTGTTGTAAAAGTCCCCAGATTGACAACAGAAGAACTTATAAATACAAAATCAGACTCTGAACCGTCTTCTGTTATAAGACAAAGAGTTATTAATGCAAGAAAAATTCAAGCAAACCGATACAAAGAAGAAGGTATTTTTACAAACTCTGAATTAAACAGTAAGCAAATTAAAAAATATTGCAAATTAGATGACCAAACTGCTGCATTTTTAAAAACAGCGGCACAAAAATACCAACTTTCCGGCAGAAAATATGATAGAATTTTAAAACTTTCTCGTACTATTGCGGATTTGTCGGAATCAAATGATATAAAGCTTGAACATGTTACACTTGCTCTTCAGTTTAGAACTGAAATATAATCTGCCTTATCTTCTTACCTCAGACTTAGGATCTAAAATATCACGAATAGCATCTCCTAAGAGATTAAAAGAAAGAACAGCAATAAAAATTAACCCACCCGGAGCGAGAAGCCAAGGACGGTATAATATATTTGTAAATTCTTGCGCTTCTTTTAACATATTACCCCAACTTGCATCCGGCTGTTGAATACCAAGCCCCAAGAAACTTAACCCTGATTCTGCAAGTATATAAGAAGGAACCGATAAAGTCATTGCGATAATAACATAGCTTGTTGTTTGCGGAATAATATGTTTTAAAATAATTCTTAGTTTTGAAGCTCCCATAACTCTTTCAGCTTGAACAAAATCTTCTTCTTTTATTGAAAGTACCATTCCCCTTACGACTCTCGCAAAACTTGCCCAGCCTATCATAGCCAATATTACAACTATCAGTGCAAACCGTTGAATGCTTGTCATTCCGCTTGGCAGTATTGCGGCAAGTATTATCAGCAAATAAAAACTTGGAATTGCCATAATAGCTTCTGCAAACCTCATCATAAGAACATCTGTCATTCCGCTAAAATAACCGGAAATTCCTCCATATAATAATCCTATTGGGAATACAATTAAAAGCGATAAAAATCCGACAGTCATAGATATTCTTCCGCCGAATAATAGTCTCGAAAACACATCTCTGCCATTTATATCCGTACCCAATACATGCAATTCTCCACCATCTTTTACGCCAAATAAATGTCTGTGTGTCGGTATCAATCCTAAAAACTTATATTTTTCACCCTTAACAAATAATTTTATAAAATATTTTTGACACTTATCTTCTTTATAAACAGTCTGCATAAGCTCAGAATCATATTTCCTTACATAATTGTACGTATAAGGTAAGGACAAATGTCCATGCGCATCAATTGTATATATTTTGGAAGGTGGTGCATAAGATAGAGTTCTGTTAGAATATATACTTGAATATGGAGCAATAAAATCTGCAAATAAAATCACTGCATAGATTACAGCCAATACAATAAATGCAATTTTTGCAAACTTATCTTTAAATATTTTCTTTATAATTTCCATATAAAATCCTGAATAATATACGAATTCCGAACCCGTTATTTGATTTTGGCTTTCACTACAAATTAGAATAACATAACTTTAAGTTTTTGTCCTAATACAATGGGATAAATCTTTTAACCGAAACATTAATTCTAATATTTACTGATTTTTTACTAATTCATATATTGCCTTACATTCAACAAACACTTTTTGAGCATCTTTAAGATAAAGCATATTTGGTCCGTCACAAAGAGCTTCCTCAGGGTTAGGATGAACTTCAAAAAATAAAACATCCGCTCCCGCTGCCATTGCACATCTTGCAAGAAGCGGTACAAATCTTCTGTCGCCGCCGGTCGAATCTCCGTTTGACCCTGGCATTTGTACACTATGAGTTGCATCAAATACAACCGGATAACCAAATTCTTTCATAATAGGTATAGCCCTAAAATCAGATACTAAATTATTGTAACCGAATGAAACTCCTCTATCTGTCAACATAATCTTATTGTTTCCGCTATCTTCAACTTTTTTTACCAATGATTTCATTTGTTGGGGAGCTAAAAACTGACCTTTTTTGATATTAACAATTCTTCCTGTTTTTGCAGCAGCAACCAGTAAATCAGTTTG
This sequence comes from uncultured bacterium, assembly GCA_902796585.1. Taxonomy (GTDB): domain Bacteria; phylum Cyanobacteriota; class Vampirovibrionia; order Gastranaerophilales; family Gastranaerophilaceae; genus CAG-196. The sequence goes on along the minus strand of CADBPN010000131.1, from coordinate 4,003 downwards.
CCTGCATAAAAAAGCGGGAATTTGTAATATATCAGCAACTTCTGCTGCCACTGCCGCCTGTTCCGGAGTATGTATATCAGTTACTATAGGAACATCAAATTCTTTTTTTATCAAGGCAAGATATTCAAGTCCTTTTTCAATACCCAGTCCTCTATATGAGTTTATTGACGAGCGATTTGCTTTATCATAAGAGCATTTGAACACATAATTTATTCCTAGTTGTTCACATACGTTTTTAAGTCCCTCAGCAGTTGTACGCATTATATCCAAAGTTTCGACAGCACATGGTCCTGCCAGTATTGTAAGCTTTTCACCGCCTATTTCAAAATTTTTAAGATTTATACTCATATCACTCCTCACTGCAATATTGCAGAAAATCAACTATTAACATCTCATGCAATACAATTCTATCACAAATTTAATTTTGCATTGAATTATAATTTCACAATCATTTTATTAAAATTTGACATTAATTTTTTAGCAAACTAGAATGATAATGGTCGAAATTTTATTCAAGTTTGGAATCTTGAAAATATGAAAGAAGGTAAATTATGAAAGATGGTATCCATCCAGATTATAAGAAAACAGTTATCAAATGTGTTTGCGGTAACGAAATAGAAACCGGATCAGTTGTTGACAATATCACAGTTGAAATTTGTTCACACTGCCACCCGTTCTATACCGGTCAACAAAAAATCCTTGACTCAGAAGGACGTGTTGAAAGATTCAAAAAACGTTACGGACAAAAATAATTGTTTGTTAAGATTTTGCAAAAAAACGAGACCATTTAAAAGGTCTCGTTTTTTACGTACACATTTTACTTGCATTTAAAAACTGTTTATATTAGAATCTTAATGTCAGAAAAAAACCCACATTTGAATATCTGTGAAAGGCGCTCAATCCGCACTTTTTGTTATGGTTTATTAGAATTCAGATGTAAAAATACAAAGATGGTTTTCATCTTTAGAACAAAATTACAAGTTATTAGTGCAAATACGCACACAAATTTTATTTCAGAAAGGTAAAAAATGACAGAAGAAAATTTAAATGAAACAATCGTTGAAGAAACAGCAGTTGAAGAAACTACTGAAGAATCAACTGAAACAGAAGTAACAGAAGATGTTACAGAAGAAGTTGTTACAAAACTTCCTGCTAAAAAATCAAGAGGCAGAAAGAAAAACGTAGAAACTCAAGAAGCAAAACCTGAATCAGAATGGAAAGAACAAGTTGTTCAAATCAGTCGTGTAACAAAGGTTGTTAAAGGTGGTAAAAAATTAAGCTTCAGAGCGGTTGTTATTGTAGGAAACCAAAAAGGACAAGTTGGTGTTGGCTGTGCTAAAGCTGCTGAAGTTATTATCGCTATACAAAAAGCTATTGCAGACGGCAGAAAGAACTTAATTACAGTTCCTATTTTTAAAACAACAATTCCTCACCCTATAGTTGGTCGTTCAGGTGCCGGTAAGGTTATGTTAAGACCTGCTTCACAAGGTACAGGTATTATTGCCGGTGGTGCAGTACGTCCGGTTCTTGAACTTGCAGGTATTGAAAACATATTAACTAAATCACAAGGTTCTAAATCACCTCTTAACGCAGCATACGCAACAATTGATGCACTTAAATCTTTAAGGATGTTTTCTGATGTTGCTAAAAAACGCGGCTTAACAATGGCAGAACTCTTAAATTAGTTCAGGTAACAAAATATATTGTTAAATAATATATAGAAAAGGAAATAAAAATGGCAAAAACAGCAAATAAAAAAATACAAATTAAACTTGTAAAAAGTTTAATCGGTTGTTCTGAAACTCAGCGTAAAGTTGCTAGAGCATTGGGCTTTACAAAAAAAGACCAAGTTGTTGAACACGAAGAAACACCCGTTATAATGGGTATGGTTAACAAGATTTCGCACTTATTAGAAGTTACAAAGTAGTTTAATAGAAAAGGATAATAAAATGGCAGATAAAATTAAATTAGAAGATTTAAGACCTGCAGAAGGCGCTACAAAGAAAACTGTTAGAGTAGGCCGCGGTCGTTCTTCAGGATGCGGTAAAACATCAAGCCGCGGTAATAACGGTGAAGGTCAAAGATCTGGAAGAACTTCAAAAAGAGGTTTTGAAGGCGGACAAATGCCCGGTTACAGAAGACTTCCTAAATTGAAAGGATTCCAAATAATTAACAAAATTAATTATGCAGCAATCAATGTAGGCAGACTTGAAGCTCTTGGCTTAAAAGAAATTTCTCTTGAAACATTAAAAGAAGCTAAAAAAATTCATCCGTCAAGCGAAGGTTTGAGAATTTTAGGAAATGGTGAAATAAAGAAAGCATTAAACATAAAGGCTAGCTATGTTACACCATCAGCTAAAGAAAAAATCGAAGCTGCAGGCGGAAAAATTGAATTAGTTTAAGCTTAGTACGTGAAAAGGGCAATAGGGTAATAAGGCAATAAGTTGAAATAAAATTGGTAACCTGCTTATTCCCCTATTACCTTATTGCCTTATTCACTTTTGGAACAATAATATTACTAAAGAGGGAAATATAAAATGACAGGAATGAGAATGCCTACTTCGGCAGATTTAATGTCTATGTGGAACGCATCAGGCCTAAAAGAAAAATTGATTTTTACTTTTGGCATGTTGGTATTGTTTCGGTTTGGCATACATTTACCGGTATATGGGATAAATAATACCGCATTCGCAAATTTAGCCGCACAAAATAACCTGTTAGGATTTTTGGATTTATTTACAGGCGGAGCGTTGGGAAAAGTTTCTATATTTGCATTAGGTATCGGACCGTACATCACATCTTCAATTATTATTCAATTGATGGCTGTAATTGTACCTTCGTTAGAAAAATTGCAAAAAGAAGACGGCGAAGCCGGCAGACGTAAACTTTCACAATATACAAGAATTTTTACAGTTATTTTAGCAGTTTTTCAAGCTGTGATTTTTATGAGCTATATGGCACACCTTCCGAATTCAATAAATCCGGGAGTAAACCATTTGATGTTTTACATATCATCTATAGTCTCTTTAACAGCAGGTTCAGTACTTGTTATGTGGATGTCTGAATTAATAACAGAAAAGGGAATCGGAAATGGCGGTTCGCTTATAATCTTTGTCGGCATTATATCAGGAATACCTTTGTATTCATCAAGAACAGCACAAATAGTTTCTCAAGATTCTTCATTAATGTGGGGGCTTATTCTGCTGTTGGCAATCTTCTTTGCTACTATGGTATTTATTGTTATAATGCAGGAAGCAGTAAGAAAAGTTATTATTGTTAATCCAAAAAGACAGGTTGGAAACAAAGTTTATGGCGGTGTTAACACATTTATTCCGTTCAAATTAAATCCTGGAGGAGTAATGCCAATAATTTTTGCTATTGCAATACTTTTGTTCCCATCAACAATTCTTTCACTGGTCGGACAAGCTCACTTGACCGGTACAGCTGAAACGGTCGTTATTTGGTTAAACAGATTATTTAATCCAAGCGGACTTACTTATTATGCAATCTACTTTGGATTAATAGTTGCACTTACTTTCTTTTATGCTTCTATTATGCCAAATATGCAGCCAAAAGAAATTGCAGATAACTTGAAGAAATACGGTTCTTCAATCCCCGGAATTAAACCGGGCAGACCAACCGCAGAAGCATTAGACAAAATACTTACAAAAACAACATTCATTGGAGCTATGGGATTAGGTCTAATTGCTTTGGTTCCTGCTTTTGCAAGTTATGCTACACATATTACAACGTTCCAAGGCATAGGAGCAACATCTCTTATAATCATGGTCGGTGTTGCACTTGATTTAATTAACCAAGTCAGAACACATTTACTTGCAAGAAATTATGAATCATTCTTAAAAGAATAGAAAATTTCTGGTAACAAAATAAAACCGATTTCTTTTAAAAAGAAATCGGTTTTATTTTATCTTTCATTAAACCTTCATTTATGATTTTATTAAGAGGGATGCCCCGATTACTCCTGCAGTATTGCCAAGCTGTG
>CADBPN010000130.1 GCA_902796585.1 uncultured bacterium | reverse complement strand
TATGTTTGATTCCATAGTTCATTTTCATACTCATCATTATTTCTGAGCATGCGTTTATAACCGTTTGAAATCATATTCATTCCAGTATTTTTTTACTCTTTGACACCAGTTTAAAACACTTGGAGTAGTAGTTTTACTTGCAGGAGTAACTCTTTGAACAGGTACAGTTATTCTGCTTGACGGAATCATCCTGTTTGTTGAAATGCGCCTTGCGGTATTATAAACATTTTCACTATAACAATTAAGATTCAGCAAAGAAATCAACATTTTCAGGATTCTGAGCAGATTTTACCCATTTCGTCATAGCATTTTCTGCCATTTCGGTATAAGATTTTGCATCAGCAGATAATTCTGCTGCCAACTCTTTGTTTCCTTCTTTTTTTGCTGCCTTTGCCTCTGTTTCTAGTTTTAATGACTCATCAATAAAACCTCTGATTGTTTTTTGGATCGGATCGTTCATATCAGCATTCCAAGTAACTTCACCGCTTTTGATACGTTTAATCGGATTACCGTTATAAAAATGTCCCATTGAATCTACCATATATAGTTTTCCTGCTTCTAAATTTTCTTTTTCGGAGCTTATTACATTTTCAGCAGGAACAGCCATTTTTAATTCTACACCGGCCTTCTTGCTAATCGAATAATCTTTGCCTGCAACAGTAACGTCATAGTCACAAGGAATACGTTCACCGTTTTCTAATACTATTTCATACTGTCCTTTTGCAACATCTGCCGGTACAAATGAACGATCTTCTGTTCCTTTTTGAGCTGCAAGAATTGCAACATCAGGTGCTTCACCTGTCTTTGGATCTGCATATTCTGCAATATATTCAGGTCTTGCTCCCCAATCTTCTTTAACAGTTCCATATGTTACCTGAAAACATCTTTGATTAGCATATTGTATTCCCGGATTCCAAGGAGTATCTGTATACATAGAATCTTCTTCTTTACTATATTTTACAGGTACATTATTTGTATTATTTTTAACCATACTATTTTCTAAAGTTCCTTCTACAACAACTTTTCTTGCTTTTACAGGAGAGGATTGATTTTGTATAAGTGTAATACCAACTTTTGGATTAATAGTGGAAGCATTTACCTGGTGTAAATGCTCAGTAATCGGAGATTCTAGTACTGCTTGTGGAATGTCTTCAAAAATATCCATCTTCATGCCATTAGGACGTGAAACAACTAAACTTGATTTTTCTCCATCATTATTTGGTGTATATACAACAGATCCATATATAGTTTGCACTTCTTGCTTTTTAGAACCAGCATTTCCATTTTGCATTGCAAGCACAGTAGCTGCTGCAGCAGTGGCAGCCGCTGCAACGGGAGGAATAACCTGTTTTGCAACTTTTTTTGCTATTCCAAAACTCGGATTTGTTTGTAATGATTGCTTGTTACTATCCATAACTCCATAGTTAAAAGGTCTGAGTTGATAATTTGAAATAATGTTCATAAAAATTTCTTTCATATAAATAATTTGTTTACTTCATTAGTTGAACAACTTAAAACATGTAAATATTTAAAATTGCCTAAATTCAAAAAAATATTACAAAATTGTTACAATTTTTATGCAATAATGCCGAATTTTTCAATCATAGAGTAAGTTTTAGTGCTTTTTTGCCATAATAATTACCCCTTGATTTTATGTAAACTATAGTTTACAATATGATTATGAAAGAAATACGATTTTATCAGCATACCAATAATAAAGTTCCTGTTGTTGAATGGTTAAAGAGTTTAGACAAGGGGATTCGTATTAGAATACAAGACCGATTGACCAGAATCGAACAAGATGATAATTTTGGTGATTTTAAGAAACTTGATAATGAAATATCAGAATTACGTTTCAGTTTCGGAAGCGGCTACAGAATTTATTATACAGAAGTTGATAATATTGTAGTTTTACTTTTAAACGCAGGTGATAAAAAGTTACAAAGTAACGACATATCAAAAGCAAAAGAATATTTAAAAATATGGAGGCAAAGCAATGACAGAATATAAAAACTCAATATCTATGGATGAAGCATTTAACCAAGTCTTTAATAATGAAGAAGATTTGAAAGAATACTTAAGTTATGCCTTTGAACAATATATTGAAGATGGTAATTTTAATGTATTTTATCGTGCACTAGAGCTTGTAATAAAATCTCGTGACACAATGCAAGGCTTTGCAGGAAAAGTTGATTTAAGCAGAATGGAACTCTATAACATAATTCAAGGTAAAAAAGAGCCTAAGATAACAACTTTAGCAAAAATTTTGAAAGAATTGGGTTTAACTTTAAAAGTCGCTTAAAATAGTAAAGATATTGAATTACCAGGGTTAAGGGGTAAAAAAACATAAGCTTGCAAGTGTTCGTAAAATTTCTTAAAGAGTTCGAACCTTGCAACGTCAACCCCGCCATAAAAAAGAGAGTCCGTAAGGGCTCTTTTTTTATTTATTGTCAGGCATTGCCTGACCTTGCTTAGCGATTTTTTGCAAAATAAAATGAAAAAGGGACAGAGACTTAGCCCGACCTGGTTTTAGAAACTTATCGTGTAGATT
>CADBPN010000129.1 GCA_902796585.1 uncultured bacterium | reverse complement strand
TTGTCCTTCTTTTAACATAGGACAAGCTGTCAAGCCTTCAACCCCATACTCTTTAGCTAATTCTTCATCAAAATTTCTTTTCAAAACGGTTATTTTACATTTTTTCATAAGTTATTTACCCTTATTTCACACAAATTTATTAAAAAACAAAAATTACTTGACAATAATTAGATATCTAACTATAATGGTTATATGAAAAATTTGTTATCATTAATATCTAAAATTCACGAAAAGGGTAATCGTTTTATTATTGATGAACTAAAGAAAAACGGAGCAGAGGAACTTGTTCCGAGCCATGGAGATATCCTTGTCTGCCTTTACAATCAAAATAAAATGACAATGAAAGATATTGCAGATAAAATTCACAGAACAAGACCGACAGTTACGGTTTTAGTTGATAAACTTGAAAAATTAGGCTACCTAAAAAGAGAAATTTCAAAAGAGGATAGCAGATATACATATATTGTTTTGACTAAAAAAGGGCAAGATTTTAAGCCTATATTTGAAAAGATTTCAAAAGATTTAAACAATATGCTTTATAAAAATTTATCGGTAGAAGAATCAGATATTTTAGAAAATCTTTTACAAAAAATATAAAAATTTTTTAAATAAATAGTTAGACATCAAACAAAAGGAGAAAATTATGACAAATTTTAAAAACGTTGAAATCGGAACAATGGCTGAATTAGGTAAAAATTATGAAAACGGGAAAGCATTTTTACACGACTTATTAAGTCTAACAAGCTGTGAAATTTCTGTTAGTTCAATGCCTGCAGGAATTAAATTACCGTTTAATCATAAACACAAACAAAATGAAGAAATCTATATTTTCTTAAAAGGTGAAGGGACAATGACACTTGATAATAAAGTTATAGAAGTTAAAGAAGGCTCTTGTGTTAAAGTTCTTCCGGAAGCAGTCAGAACAATGGAATCAAAAACAGATTTGCAATATATCTGCGTACAAGCTAAACAAGGAAGTTTGGAACAATTTGGTTTTGGCGATGCAGAATTATGCTAAAAATATTTTGACAAACATGCAAAAAGCCGAGAGCATAAAAACTCTCGGCTTTAGTATTATTCTCTATTACTTGCCTGACAATGTATCATAAACCTTGGCGACGATTTTCCATTCACCATTGATTTTATTTAGGTTCAAAATGTCTGTGAATTTGTATCCATGCCAGTTGTCCTCAATAACCTGAACAACTGCTATTGTTTTTTCTAACATTAAAATATCAATTCTTGAAATATAATCATCACCGCAAGCCCCAAATGTATCAATGGTTTTATAGAATTCTTCTATTGGTCCTGATTGATACGTTTTTTCGTTCAATTGTCCATAAAAGCAAGCTTTTTCGTAGAAATACGGTTTAACGATTTCACTTTTACCTGCACGCACTGCTTCGCAAAACTTTTTTGCAACATTTTCTACTGCATTATATTCTTTAATATTGTCTCGCATAAAAACACCTCTTTCATTTTTTATTATAATATAATAAATAATAAAAATTGAGGGTAAAATATGAAATATTCAATAATTTTATTTGTAGTCTTGTTTGTAGTTATTTGGGTTATGCACAAACCGTTTGATGTTCATAATACAAAGTTAAACAAATTTCATGAATTGTTGGAATTTGCTCTTGTCGTTCAAGGAATGATTATTTTAAATTTATTATTAGATTTATTGTAAATATTTTGTACAAAAACAATTTAAAATAGGAGGACTTATGAAAAAAGTTTTAATTATATCAACAAGTTTGAGAAACAATGCAAATTCTGAAATTTTGGCAAAAGAAACGGAAAGAGGTGCCAAAGATGCAGGACACAATGTGGAGTTTATAACATTAAAAGATAAAGAAATTAAATTCTGTAAAGGTTGTCTTGCTTGTCAAAATCTAGGCAAATGCATAATTAATGACGATGCTAATGCGATAACTTTAAAAATGAAAGAAGCGGATGTCATAATATGGGCCACACCTGTTTATTACTATGAAATGTCAGGACAAATGAAAACGCTTATAGACAGGGCAAATTCGTTATTTGCAACGGGTAAAAATTTTTCAGAAGTTTACGTTATTACAACATCTGCAGAAGATTCTAAAGGTATCGCACAAACAGTTATAAATGGTGTAAACGGTTGGATTGCTTGCTTTAACGGTGTTGAATTAAAAGGGTATTTGGAAGCTGGCGGTCGTGAAGGACCGAATGATGTTCAAAACAGACAAGAACTGCTTGAAAAAGCATACAATCTAGGCAAAAATATATAAAAATTTAAATATTTTTAATCAGCAAAATACTTTTTATGATATTCATATAACCAAGCATCAAAATCTCTGTCCCATTTAAAATCGTTGGCTTTTGATTTGTTATACAATTCTTCTACCATTGGATAGTATTTGGAATCCTTGTTTTCTGACAAAAACTTTTCATAAGAAGCTTTATACTCTGGCAGCATCTTTCTTGTATTCCACTTGTCAAAAATGGGTGAATTATCAATGCCTTCTAAGTATGTCATCAAATAGCTGTCTAAAATGTCTTTGGCATCACCTATCAAAACAAAATCAGAATACTGCGCTACAAATTTTTCAAGAGATATTATGTATTCTCTTAGCATATCCGGAGAAACCATTAATCCGCCATCTTGCATAACGGATTCTCTTTTTAAGATAAACTTCAACCATTCATTGTAATCCGTCGATAAGTATTTACCGTATTTTTCTAGTAAATATTCAGAGTTAACCGAATAGATATAGCAACCTTCAATATATAGTACTTTTACCCAGTTATTTCTGTAATATGGGTTTTCAGGTTCAATATTTTCTATATATTTTTCGTTCAAAACATCCATTGCTTTTATAAATTTCGTTTGTAGTTTACTAAACTCTAAATCATTGTCATTAGAAAATTTTGCCCTATTTAAAAAATTAATCTCATCTTGTTCAAGATTTTCTTTGTAATATTTTTGAACGGGGTTTACAACCTTTTCCTTAATCTGCAATTCATTAATCGATGTATCCTGAACCGTATTGTATCCGGATAATTTTTCATTCGTATCACCGGCTGAATTTATTTCATTATTGCTTTTGTAATAAAATGTATAAAATCCAATGCTTGATAAAATAATCAACACTATAATTAAACATGCAAATTTTCCATATTTTGAATAAAACATTTTTCCAATCCACCTTAGATGATTATATAATAAAATAAAACTATCTTGGTTCTATAATTACTAAATGTATCTAATGGTTTGAAGGTTTTTGCTTAAGAGTTATAAAATTCATATCTTAAACAATATATATTTATGCTAAGATAGATTCAGCATGAAAAAGACCTTAAAAATATTATACAATTTGTTTGTGAACAATATATATTCAGAGGTTATAAAATCACCGGTCAGGATTTTGCCTATTACATTTTTGTTTTTGTGTACTTTTGGCGGATTTTTATTATTTCTCCCGATTTCTGGTAAAATGACATTTATTGATGCATTGTTTACTGCTGTCAGCGGTGTTTGTGTTACGGGATTATCTGTTAGTGACATTGCCACACAACTAACTACTTTTGGTCAATTTATTCTGATGCTTTTAATACAGGTAGGCGGACTTGGAATTATGACAATATCTTCTGTAATATTCCTGCTTTTGGGCAAAAAGATGTCTGTTACTTATGAAAAAAACGCAAGAAGTATGTTTGATGCAGAAAGTAAAGAAGAGATAAAAGAATCCTTGTATTTAATTTTTAAGTATACATTTATACTTGAATTTATTGGTTTTGTAATTATGTTTGTAAGATTTTCATTTCTTCAACATGATTGTATATTTGGATTTAAGCAAGCAATTTTTCTGGCGGTTTCAGCATTCTGTAACGCAGGATATGCTTTGATAACAGATAATCTAATACCATACAACGGAGACCCCTATATCATTCTTACTGTAGCATTTTTAATTATTTTTGGAGGAATTGCTCCTGTTATGGCGGTAACTTTGCCTAAATTCTTTAAGGGTGAAAAATTATCACCTGTTATTACAATTGTTTTTACTACAACAATAATATTACTTGTTTTAGGAACTCTACTATTCTTAGTCTCAGAAACAAACGGAATTTTAAGCGGAATGAAATTTTCTGATAAATTATTGAACTCATTTTTTAATTCTGTAAGTGCAAGAACAGCGGGATTTGGTTCTGTTGATTTAAGCAATATATCTTGCGGAAGTTATTTAACCTTGATATTCCTAATGATTGTAGGAGGTTCTCCGGGGGGTACAGCAGGTGGTATTAAGACAACGACTTTTGCAATACTCGTTCTTACCTGTATTAATATTTTTTCAGGGAAAAAGAATATAATAAGAAATAGGGAAATTTCGTACGAAACTATTTACAAAGCAATGGGATTGGTATTTGTATATTTATTAATTCTGCTTATTTCTATTATTATGCTTATTACAACTCAATCCGTTGCACACACAAAACTCGCTTTTGAAGCAGTTTCCGCAATGGGTACGGTCGGACTATCAATGGGTGCAACACCTTATCTTGATACATTCGGAAAATTGGTTATAATAGCAACAATGTATATAGGCAGAGTTATGCCTGCAATGGTTATATACTACTTAAACTCAAAAATTACAGAGTTTGATGTAAATTATCCAAAAGCAAAAATATCTTTAACATAGGAGAAAATATTTATGAAAGAACAAGTTTTAGTAATCGGATTGGGACAATTTGGAATGTCGCTGGCGAGAACTCTTAACGAAAAGGGATTTCAGGTTATTGCTGTTGATATAGACCAAAAATTAGTCAATGAAGCTGCCAATTTTGTAACCGATGCTATTTGTTTGAACGCAATTGATGAAATATCATTATCAAAACTTTCTCCAAAAGACCGAGATTTAGTTATTTGTTCAATTGGCTCAAAAGAACCTTCAATTTTAACCGTAGCTCTTTTAAAACAAATGGGATGCGAAAATATTATAGCAAGAGCTTCTGAAACTATACATGCAAGAATTTTAAAAGCTATAGGAGCAAAAAAAGTAATTAATCCTGAACACGAGTACGGCAAAAGATTTGCAAATAGAATTTTATTTAAAAATATTTTTAGTGACAACACTTCTGATGATCTTGATTTATTAGAAGTTCCGGTTCAGCCTTTTATGACAGATAAAACATTGGTTGAGCTTAAATTGCCTGACAGATATAAAGTTATCGTTGCCGGCATAATAAAAGATAATAAACTTAGTCGTCCGATACCTCAGGAAAAATTGCAAGAAGGTGATAGACTTCTGTTAACAGGAAATTGTGAGGATATTGAAAGAATGATAGAGGAGAACAAATAATGAATTTTGCAAAACGTATTGAATACTCCTTTATAATTATTTTAATATGTTCAACGATAATTACCATTGCAGGGATTCGAGGTTTCCAAAAATTAGAACCGTTTGTAAGTACATTAAACAGCAGCAATACAAAATCTCTTTATTATGCGGAACAAATGTTGTCCAGTATTTCAGCTAAAAAAGATATAAGAAATTTCGAAGAATATCTTAATAAGGCAAAAAATAATATAACTGAAGCCGGCGAAGCAGAAGTTATAGAAAAGATTGAGGGGAATTATCAACCGTCATTCTACGGAAACAATTTGTACGAAGAAGAAACAATAAGTGATATAGCTGAGCTTTCAAGGATTAACCGAATTGCAATGGAACATGCAGGTTACAGAGCAAAGAAAATCCAAACCGTAGGTATATGGATAATAATTTTTCCGTCAATTTTTATTTGGATAATAGGTCTTACGCTTTTAGCAAGATTAGAAAGAACATTTATTAAGCCAATACAAGAATTAAATGATGTTATTGTTGATTATAATAGCGGAAATTGTATGCGAAGATGTCCGTCGCATACTGCTTCAAAAGATTTACAAAAACTGTACGATGGTATAAATCGTATTTTGGATGAAAAATAAGTTTCTATGCAAGCAAGACAAGTTTTATTCAAAACAAATTGTTTCACAAAAATTAGAACAAATCCTTAATTCAATTTACGCAAAAAAGGATTTTTCGTTTAAAGCCTTAGCCAGCCAAGTTTTAGCAATGGCAGCACAAGATAATATGAATCCTATCGGACAAAAATTTAATTTTTTAGCGTAAGTGTAAGCATTACTGTGCAAATAGCAATGTTATTGTCGGTTTTGTAAAATCGACCTAATATCTCATTGTGTTATCACGCTAGGAAAGATATTCCATCAATTCAGGTAAATAATAGTGAAATTCGCAATCAATTATTTTCATAGCATCTTCTCCTGTAATAACCTTTTTCTCATAATAAAATATTATTGTCTGATTGTAAAGTAATTGTAATCTTGAGGAAAAAGGCTTTATATTTTGACAAAAGTCAAACAATTAATTATTATATTAAAATATTTAAATGTATAATTAAAATAATACATGGATTTATATACAAGCACTTTTAAAGGTCAAAGGTAAATATAATATGAAAAAAAAGATTATAGCGTTAATTTTAATACTTTTAATAGCAGGTTTAGGTATATTTTTCTATAAAGCAAACAAAAAAGATACCTCAGATGAACTCACTTTATACGGCAATATTGAAATTCGCCAAGTTGATTTGAGTTTCCTTGCAGGCGGTCAAGTTTCAAAACTTTTAAAAGAAGAGGGTGATACCGTTAAAAAAGGAGAACTTATTGCAACATTGGATTCAAG
>CADBPN010000128.1 GCA_902796585.1 uncultured bacterium | reverse complement strand
TCAGGTTCATTTTGAGCAAGCCAAGCCGTTAAATCTACAGCAACCTGTTCATAACCCAATGTCGTTTCCAAAACGGATTGATCTTCCGGCCCCATCCAGTTACAAGTCATCTGCTGTGTGTTTTCAATTCTGCCGATTCGGGAAATATTTGCTTTATCTTCATTATCCGGTAAGAATCTCGCAAGTTGATGCTTAAACCCCCAAGCTTCAACTTCAATTCCGTTCATTAAAATTTGTCTTGTTCTTGTATAACAATCTGTTTCATATTTATTGTAGGGTTCACCCACAATTTGATGCCAATTTCTCATTTGTTTATCAAGCGGCATCCCTTTTTCTTTTAATGGACTAAATGTCATTTTATTATCCTTTCTGCAGTAAGTTTTTCTGCAAATAAAATATTAAATCTAATTATGCTTTTTTTAATTACACAATAGATTAAATACTATTTGGTAAAAATATAAAACTTTCATAGCAATTTAAGTCATTTTGTCTTATGATAGAATTAGGAAGTTAATTATTTTGGGAATTAAGATATTATAGTGGATTTAATGAAAAAGATAAAAGGTTTAAGCTTTGAAAATAAAGCATTTTACTTATTTTTATGCGTACATTTGATAGTTTGGACAGCAGTTGGTTTAATACGAACTGTTTTGCCTACAGATGCATTGGAAGGAATTTATTGGGGCGGATTACATGATTTTGGAACACCTAAACATCCGCCATTTGCAGGCTGGATTACATACTTGTGTTACTCATTATTCAAAACGGACTTTTCTATATACTTGTTAAGTCAAGCTTTTATTGTTGGCGGTTTTTACTATATATACAAATTAGGAAAAATTTTTCTTGATAAAAACAGAGCAATGCTTTCCGTAATATTAATGGAAGGATGCTGGGTTTATAGCTATATAACCGGTTATTACGGTTTTAATCCGGATGTAATACTATTGTTCTTACTTCCGCTCTTAACTTATGTCTTTTATCAATGTGTGACGAGAAGCAAAACCTTTGACTGGATTGCACTTGGTTTAATTGCCGGTATTTGTTTTTTAAATAAATACCAGACAGCTTTGATTATAATACCTATGTTCATTTGGACAACAATGTTCAAAAAAGAAGTCTTTAAAAACAAAATGTTCTACATATCTGTCCTAATTTCTTTTTTGATATTCTTACCACATTTGTTATGGATGATAAAATATGACTTTTTCCCGTTAATGTATTTTGAAGAAGAACTTGGTGGCTTTTCAATTTTTAGTCATATACAAGCCCCAATATGGCTTTTAATAATTCAGTTAAGCACAATTGCAGGATGTCTGCTTATGTTCTTCTGTCTTAAATGCCGGCAAAAATCACCTTTCGAAATTATTAAAAATCCGGAAAAAGAAAAAGTTTGGTTTTTATTGCTGTTTTATTTCTTCCCGCTGCTATTTACGGTAATAATGGTTGCCATCAGCGGAGCAAGCCGTTTTCGCTGGGGATTTGAATTCATATATTTAAGCACAATAATGCTATTTTACTTTTTCCCAACAAAACAAATTACAACAGATGATTTTAAATTTTCATTAAAATTTGCATATATTGCTATGTTTATAACCTTTTTATCTTTAGGCGGGCTTTTAGCAATTGAAAAAAATTACAGAAGCAGATATCCGGTTCAAAAAATATATTCAGATTTAAACAAAATATGGTCTTCTCAATATAAAACCCCTCTAAAATATTTTGGCGGTTATATAGAATGGACTCTTCCGCTTACTGTATACGGGAAAGAACATCAGCAAATTATTCTTGATACAAACGGATACAAAAATCCTTGGATTGATAAAAAAGATTTAAAACAATCCGGAATACTAATTATAGGAAGAAAAGAAGAAGATATTTATAACGATACCCAAAAATCTTGTCCTTATCTTGATGAAAATTATGTAATCACACCTCAACCATACAGTTTTGAAGTGGAAAATGCATTTGGTCAAAAAAGACAATACGATATTTTTTACCATATCGTTCCGCCCCAAAACAAATAAAAATTAGTTATTTTCCGTTTGCGGTTTAATTACTACATAATAAATGTAATAAGGTTTCGATTTATTTAATATGTTAGATATCGAATAAGAATATTCTTTTACAACAAAATCCTTTTTTACATCATAATCATGCGCAAACTCTTTCGCAACCTCTGTTGCATATTCTTCCGCAACGCACATTATTAAAGCTCCTGATTTTGCAACATCATTGGAATTTACCCAAGGATTTTTATGTCCGTATGTATTTAGAATAGCTTTTGGCTTTCTCTCATTATATATTTGAGAAGAAATTGCATAATCACCGGCTACATATTTTAATTGAGCACCATTAGTTTCCTTATCCCAAATTTCATTAAAATCGCTCATAACAGTTTTATAAGGAAAACTAAAATCTCTTTTTGTTTGCAGAATGAAAAATATTAGCATTGCAATTTGCCAGCCAATCATCATCCCGTATATCCACTTCATGAAAAATTTATATGATTTTTCGTTAAATCTTATCGGTAAAAAATAAAACATTAATATTCCTACAGTGCATATCATAGCAACACCCCAAGCACCAACAACTCTGCTTGCTGTAAAAATACCGGATGCACCAATTGCCAATAGGGGCATTAACCCAACTGTCAAAAGAAATATTTTATCTTTTTTGTTTTCTTTAAATGAATTATTAAAACTTATATTTTTTTCCTTAATTGCCAATATTGCATATAACACAAGAGATGGCGCCAAAGCAGCAATTTGATCAAGATAGAATTTTATTGAAAAATTCAAACGCTTGAAAATAGTAAGCTCTTGAGGATCTGCAATTTTAGTTGATGTTCTGTCTATAAAATAGAAAAATGAAAAGAAGTCTGTATTATAAAGCCAAATTAAATGCGGTAATGTTATTAGAAATGCTATTAGCGCTGCTATGTAAACACGTTTTTGCTTTAACAATTTTAACTCGCATATTATCAAATACAAAAACATAAATACAAAAAGAATAGCAACCTGATATTTTGCCATAAAACTTAAACCAGCAAAAACACCAAGAAAAATCCAATCTTTAATTTCATTATATTTTACAGATTTATAAAAATAATATATCAATATAGGCCACAAAGCCATTAATAAAATATTACAATTAAAATTGTCATAAAAAAGCTGAAATGTGTAATAGAAGCAAGGTGTTAATATCAATGACGAACAAATAGCTTTTTGCTCACTTAGGAAAAACTTAGCAAGCTTATAAACATAAATCAATCCTATAATTACACAGATATTGCCAAGTACATATATACCTAAATTTGTATCGCCAAAGAGATGATAAAAACTTCCGGCTAACCATCCTGACAACGGAGGATGCTTATGTGTTCCGAAACTTAATAAATCACCCCAAACAGCCGCTTCCATCGAATCTGCGCTCGTTACTAATCTTAAGGATTCAACGCATATCCATAAAATAGCGTTAATAATCAAAAATATATAAAAATTCTTCTTATTCATAGTTATTTTTATAATATAAAAACGGTTAACGCGCAATAAAAAAGTTTAATTTCAAGGTTTGTAATATTTAGTTGAAAACTATTTAATTACTGAATCTACAAAATATTTAAAACGGTATCTATATACTATATCTATTGAACTTTAGGTTTAGATGTAAAAATTTCTTAACAATCCTTAGGCGATTTTTGAAAATATGTATAATAAAAAATATATTCACCTTGAAGCAAAGTTTCGGAATAATATAAAACCAATTATCCCATTATAACTGCGTAGGATAGGTCAAAATAAATAGAAAACTTTTAGATTATATCTAAAAGTTAGTTTTCGTATATATCAAAAGAAAGGAGCATTA
>CADBPN010000127.1 GCA_902796585.1 uncultured bacterium | reverse complement strand
TTTAATCGCGTGTTTCTCTTTTTCTTTTGGTTCGTTTTCTTTTTCTCTTTGCTTCGCAAACAAAGAGAAAAAGAAAATGAAGTCAACTAAAAAAGGACATTTGACGGAATGGTTACTAGTTCTAATCTAAAAATTAAAAAAAATTAAATTAAACATTACGAAATGTAAATTTTTTTACAAAATTCCTAAAGTTTGGAATAATTGTGCCGTATATACTAATAGTATATTTGTCATGTAACAAAATATACATTTTGTTACATCATCTAAAAAAGTAATGAAGAAAGGATATTGAATGCAATTTGAGCATAAACCTGTACAAACAAGTGATTACGAGATGAAGATTCATCATGGGCAGATTGCAGGATATAATCAAATGCACTTCCAAATATCTGTAGAGGAACAGAATAAAAATAAAGTAGATAAATTTAAAGAACGATTGGAAGAGTTTAAGAATATAAAAACATTAGCTGAAGCCAAAGAAATAACTCAGAGAATCATGCCGGTAAAAGACGGCATAACTGTGTTCAGAGTTGGTAATGCAAAATGTATAATAGTAAATAAGGAAAAAATTTTAAAGATAACATTGAGGTCAAAAGAAGAATACATCAACTACAGTTTCATATAGAAAGAATAGGAGTTTGAAATGAGAGATATTGGGTCATTATTTAACCGAAATCATCGTCAGTTTAGCGCAGACGGAATGCTGCAGCAAGCAAAAATACCGGGTGAAGTTCACATGAAACAATTAGCAGCATCAGAAGTAGAAAAAGTGTTACATATCCCTCAGGATGAGAATCAGGAACAAAAATTAGAGCAAATAATAAAAAAATTTATTTCAGGTAATCTTAAGCCAACTGATGCAGAAAATCAACTTGCAGAATTAGGAATTAATAATTGTGACAGAAATGATAACGCAGAAGAAAGAGTCTTAACATTTACATTTAATAATTATCAATATAGAATTTGCTGCAGTAAAGATTCTGCTGATGATGGTTTTGGTGGTATAACTGTTGAATTTGTCATTGCAGAAGATATGCTAAATATGATAGAGGAGTATGGTGAAAGTATAAAATCATACTTTAAAGAAACTGCATTCATAGGTAATATACCAATAGCTTATGCGCTAGATTCATCAAAGCTTCCGGACGGAGTAGAAACTATAGCTCAATTAAAAACATATCTTGAGGAAGAGCAATTATCTCAAGCAGAACAAGATTTAATAATCTTTTTAGATACATTTGCCAACAATGATACTTTAAGTATTGAGGATTATAATAATCTGAGTTCAATACTGACAAACTTAAATATAGAGAAAACTGAAGTGCCAGGTAATTATGGCATATTAACCGGTATACAATTTACGTTTAAAAATATTGTTTACATATTTTGGACGAACATTAATATAGAAGACGATACTACTCAAACAGAAACCGGAGAGACTCAAATTCCTGATGTAGGAACTCTGGATAAAAATTATATTTTGAATGAAGGAATTGGTAAGTTTTACAACCTTACATCAGAACAATTCGACAAATTTGTACAATTTGGCGTTTTAGTTAAAGCAAATGATGGCAAATATGAATTTAACCAGGCAAAAGCTTGCGTAATACTGGGTCTAATAGCGGGTGATGCTTCTATTGCAAGCTTAGAGGATTTCTTGCAGTATGCGCACGATAAGGGGCAAGCTTGTTCTGTATATAATCAATTATCGGAAGAGCGACAAAACTTGATAAAAGAATACGTAATTGAATGTGGCAGTAAATATTATATTAATTTTGAAAAATTAAAAGCTGATTTTGGTGAAGATTTTGAAAGTATTTTCCATCTTTATACCACAGATAATGAAGACAAAGGTATTAATAACGGATATTTCCATTTATTACCATATATATTAGAATACAAAGAATTTATTAATGCAGCTGGTAGTGGTAAAGACAAACAAGAAGCTGCTTACGTTTTACAAGGGTTATTAACAGGAGAAAATTTATCTGCTACAAGAACATTAGAAAATTTAAAAGCGTTAGGTTTTGATGTAAAAGCTCAATGGATTGAAGGTAAAAAGAATCAGCAAATTGAATTAATTGTGACTAAAAATGGCAAATCTTTTAGTATATTATGCAGTGAAAATAATATTAACAGTTTAGCAACAAATCTAAATAATGTATTTAGTATTTCTTATGGTGATATTGCAGAACCCGGAACATACAGTGAAGGAACAACGCAACCTGGTACTTCGTCACCGGAGACTCCGCAAGTAATACCGGAAAGTGATGGTGAACAAGGCAACAGTACGGTTACTATTTCAGCATCATACATTGAAGATTTGTTTAGCGCAGAAGAAATTGCACAATATTTTGAAAAAGTTGAAAATGGTTATCAACGAAAGAAAAACGCATGGCCAAATGGTGTTGAGCTGGAATCAGAATTAAAACTTTATCTTTTAAAACAAAATAATGCTTCTGCAGAAGAATATATCAAGCTGTTTGTATATCTTTTTGAAGATGATGCCGGTACAACAGATGAAGTAAAAAATATTTTAACATCTGTTGGTTATGGATTATATGAAGAAGTTAAAATCTCTGCAAATTGGAAAATTAATGATAATTTTGAATCAGAAAACCAGGTTGCTCAAGCGTTAATAAACGCATTAAATAAATATGTCCAAGGATTCTTTGGTGATAGTTATAACGATGATATTAAGAAATTATTAAAAGAAATTTGGAATAATGCAATTTCCAATCTAACAGAAGAGAACAATGTACCATATAATGCAATCCTTGGAGAGGTTCTTTTCCGAATGGCTCAAAAAATTCAGAATCCGGAAAGTACAAATTCCGACAGCGGAGAAGAAGAGATTAATGATGAGCAGGCTTTTCTCGGTAAGATTGAAGATTATCATAGAGAAGATGTCCAAGAATTGTTGGAAAGTGTAAAAGGCGGAAGTGTTTCTGCGTTGGCAGAGCTTAAAGAGTATGGTATTGACGTATATATTGCAGAAAATACGAATGGCAGTTTTACAGTAACTATAACAAAAGACGGAACTTCATTGAAATTTACATTTGAATCGTCGAAAAAGCAGGATTTATTAGTTGCCGGACTAATTGATAATTATGATTCAGATGTAATTACCAATTTAAATAGTATTTGTACAGGCTTGGCTATGGGTGGACAAAATGCATTAAATGCTTTGAAGACTCTTAAAACGGATTCTTTGTACAAAGATGTGGGTGTTTATGTAACAGAAGATGACGGGAAATATATAATAGTCTTAAAATATAATAACGAATACGGGCCATTCTATATAGATAAAAATGCCGATACTACTGCTTCTTTAGCAGCAATGGGTTACATAACAAGTCAAGCACCTGAAACACCTAATTCTCCAGAAAACGACGAATATAGTACTGAAACCGTACAGCACAGCGTTGCTAATGGTGAATTTGCAACGTACATTGATCAGTTTATCAAAAATGAAACTTTTAAATCTCAAATTAAGAAAGATTTGTTTGATACTCTGTTCAAAGAATACATTTCTTTGGATTTGAAATATTACTTGGAAGACCTGTTTAATGATATTTTCTCATCTGCGTTAGAATCTTGTAGAGGATATTTTTCAAGCCATTTAAAATTTAGTGATAAAGAATTAGTTGATAAATTTAAAGAATTATTCTCTGATGCAATTAATGGGGCAGAAACTAACTTTGAAGCAAAAAAATCTTATGCAAATAATGCAGGCGAGATTCCCACCGATATTTGGTCTTTATTAGAAAAAGAATCATTTAAAAATTCAATGAAATTATTATTTAAAAATAGAACCGGTAGTGAAAGTGAATTTGATGCAGCATATAGAGAAGCTGTAGGGAAATCAATTGAGTATTTTGCAAGCGCAGAAATTGATAAAAATATTAGCATAAAAGATATTGTAAGTAAATTTATGCAAGAGTTTGAATCTAAAATAAACGAGTTGACAGGTGAAGACTACGAAGAAGATTTTGTTCCTGCAACAGAAGAGAAAGACTATCCAAAAAATGGTTCACAAGGAAAATATATAAGAGAGGTATTAGACAATAAACAATTCAAGGCTCAAATGAGAAGACTTTATAGAAGGCTGCACAATTCAATCGATGGTTTTAATGAACTGTATAATAACACAGTTAATGCTACTATTAATTCTTTATCATCTGCAAATTCACAATACGTAAAGTTAAGTGAAAAAATTATAACAGATAAGTTTAAGGAATTGTTTAAAACGGGAATATCCGGATAATAAATTGTAATTTGATAAATAAAAAACGGATTTTATGAATTTATAAAATCCGTTTTTTATTTTAATCTTTAACTGTTTTTAACAGTCGCTATCCTCTGCAGCTTCTCTGATTGTATACTTTTGATTTTTACTTAACAAAATAACTTACGTTCACATTTGCGTATACTTTTATTACACCTTCCGAAATTGATACAGAAGAACCTGCGCTATCGGCAGTTGATTCTGCAACAGAGGCAAGCATATTTTTAGCCATATACATTCTTGGTCTGTTATAACTTGCGTTTTCACTGCAGTTTATATCAAGAGAACGGATTCCGTCCAAAGTTCCTCCAATACTTTTTACTGCAATATTAGCTCTTGTGTTTGCTTTTTTTGCTGCAATTTCAATCAATGAGTTACATTGTGATTCATAGTTAGAAACTGAAAAATTAAGTGAATCTACATTTGTTGCTCCGAGAGTTATTGCGCGATCAATCATTGTACCTACTTTATCCAGTGATTTTGTGTGTACAATTACTCGATTTGAAACTTCATATTTATCTAAATTTCTTTTGTTGCCTGAATATGTATATACAGGTGATGCGTTAAAATCTGCAGTTTTGATATAGTCTCCATTTTGAGTATTTAACATTGATTTTAATTCAGTATAGATTTTGTCTGAAATTTCCTTGTTTTGAGTTGTAGCTTTTTGCATAGACTTTGAGTCTGATGTTTTTACCGCAAAAGCCACTTCTGCAACATCCGGAGCAATCTCTGTGTTTGCGGATGTGCTAAGAGAAATATATCCTCTTTCTTTTTCGTTATTTTGGTTAGCTGCAATTGATGTTAAAGAAATTCCGCCAATAATTATTGCTAATCCTAATATTGTAATTAAACTTTTTTTCATATTCCCTCCTTAATTCTTTTTATATTATACATCAATTTTGGTATAAATCATTGTCTTTGTTATTTTAATAAGAAATACAATATAGCCTTACTTATGAATTCAAAAGTTTATACTTCCGAATTATTCTATGTTAGACTAAAAGAAAGGAGTTATTTATGAGAAAAAATTGGATTATAGTTTTACTTGTTTTTCTTATTCCGTTAGGAATTTATATGTGGTTATCCGGTAACGAGGCAGAAATTCAGCCTTCAATAGCTGCAACCACCTGTGACGAAGTAATTAAATTTGCGTCTCCAATGTGTTATGAATGTCAAGAATTAGAGAAAATTTTTGATGAAGTTTTTCCTAAATATGAGAATAAAATTAATCTTAGAAAGATTGATGTAACAAGTAAAGATAAGAACGTAAGAGAATTAATAAGAAAATATAATGTTAAACTTGTACCGACAACTGTCTTTAAAAATCAAGACGGTACTGTTACAAGAAGAATAGAAGGTTCTATGCAGCCTGTTATATTAGACAATTATTTGAAAGAATTAATAAATGGATAATTTTATACAAATATTTTCAAGCGGTCAAACCGGAATACTAACGTGGATATTGATGTTTTCAACAGCTTTTTTAGGCGGAGTAATTGCATCAATATCTCCTTGTTCTCTTGCTATGCTTCCGCTTATGATAGGCTATGTAGGAGGTTGTTCAAAAGAAACTCCCGTAAGAACATTTATTCAGTTAAGTTGTTTTATACTCGGAACTGCTGTTGTATTTACAATAATCGGAGCAATTTGCGCAATAACCGGAAATGTTTTTGCATCTGTTTTCGGAAATTATTTTACACTGATAATGGCATCGTTAATTATGGTAATTGGTTTAAAAATTGTCGATATTTTGGATTTTGAACTACCGGTTATTATTAAATCTATGCCTCAAAATAATACAAGCTCACTAATAATTTATCCGATGTTATTAGGTATTGCGTTTGCGCTTGCCGGAACGCCTTGCTCAACGCCGATATTAGTAGGTATAATGGCATTTGCGGCAATGGGTAAAAATATAATTCTTGCAATCATTATGTTATTTCTTTTTGCAATAGGTCAGGGAATGATTCTTATTTTTGCGGGTATGTTCACATCAGGACTTAAAAATATTAAAAAATTCGCAAATTTAACTGATGTGATAATGAAAATAAGCGGTTGGCTGCTTATTGGTGTATCGTTATACTTATTTTATAAAGTTTTTGCTCCGTTAATATAAAAAATGAACAATTTTTTTTAGCAATCGTTATATTAATGTAAGTAAAAGGAGAGATATTATGTCAGATGAAATCAATATTACAAACAACAATGATGAAAAAAATCATGAAAACAAATGTTTATGTCAAAGCAAAGGATTTAGAAAATTCTTAGTAATTGCACTCGGAACTTTTGTTGGTGTCTATTGTGCGCTTTGTTTGTTTGCAGCATTACATAGACCGCCAATGATGCCCCCAATGGGATTTAGAGGCTATCCTATGCAAGGAGTTCAAAGAGAATGCCCTTGTAAAACAATGCATTATCATCATTTTAAGTATGATAACAGTGATAAAAAAGCTGTTCCGCATAATGATAGAACACAGGCTCCGTTTGATTCCCAAAGAACAGAGACAATTGAATAGAATTGTAAAAAACATCCGGCAATGCCGGATGTTTTTTTTATCAATCTACGTTGTTTAAATGATGACTTATATTAAAAATAGAATTATAGTAATCTAGGGGAGATTTGATATATTGTAACAGCTCTCTTAAAAGGTAAGTATTAGTAAAGGAGCAAGTTGTATGTTTCCAAAAATAGAAGCAAATTCGGTTCAGAAATTTAGCGCATTAAATGCATTTAAATCAAATAAAAGTTTAAAACAGGCAGAAGAAATTACGGAACCAAAAGAAGTTTCAAGCGGGACAAAAACAACTTCAGCACCAAGTTTACTTGATAGGGTAGATGTAAACGAAATTAAAGAATGTGCAAAAACTGTTGGTGAATATGATATCACTGATGACGATATAAAATATGGACTTTTGTACGGAAGAAGTGTTATTGCCGAATGGCTTTGTTAAGTTAATTAAAACCTCCTTGGCGGGAGTTGAACCCGCGACCTCAGGCTTCGGAGACCTACGCTCTATCCAACTGAGCTACAAGGAGATTTATATAGATAGAATAATATAAAATTGCAATTGTGTAAAACATCTTCAAATTACAAAATTATAAATTACAAAAATATTTAATAAATAAAACAATCCGGATAATATTTACTTCAATTTTCAAAACCGAATTTTTTTCGTTCTTTTTTAATGTATGATTTGTATGCAGATATTGATTGATAATTTTTTATTAAATCGTCATGCTCTTTTATTTGGTTTTCAGAATATTTTTTAATTTCGTTAATTTTTTCAGCATAATTGCGTTTTGCGAGGTTTAATGATTTCTCCGCCAATTCGTTTTTGCCGATTTTTTTATACAATTCCGCTTTTAGGAAGTTTGAACTATCATTATTTTTTTCAGGGGAAAAAACTTCTGCCGCTTTTTCATAATCATCTGACATTATCAAATAAATATGATCCCAATTCAATGACTTTGGGAATTTTTTTGACAATTCCTCAGCATTTTTTCTATCCCCTTTTAAAGCATATAAATAAGCTAACCATCCTATCATATTTTTATCATTTGAAAAATCATTACTTATTGCTTTTTCAAAATGCTTAATTGCTTTATTACCGTCATTTTCATAACAACTACATACATACTTTGCTCCGATAACTCTATTTATCATTCGTTTTTCATATATATTAATTGATAATTTTTCTGCAGATTCAAGTATTGTTAAGTTATCAATATCTTGACCAACATTAAATAATAAAAATGGTATTAGCAGATAAGTTCCTAAACTAAATAAAATAATACAAATACAATCAATGACTCTTATTTGGCATTTTTTTGTAATTTTGTATTTCACTACATGATATGTTATTAAAATTGTTAAAAAAACTAATGAAAATAATCCCCATGTGATAGTTAAAAAATTATATAAAACAATATTTTCAAAAATACTCATAAAATCTCCTATTAGAAAACAAATGTCGACGGGGGGACTTGTCTTGCTCGTTCGCGTTTAACGGGTCGACGGTTTTTCTTTTCAGAAACTCCGTTTCTTCCAAAGAAAAGACCTTCGCCCTCAGCTCACTCGCGCTGAACCCCAAAAGGTGTTCTCGTCCATACCCATACGGACTATAAAGCAGATTAGAGGACAAGCCTCAATCTGCTTTATGGTGTCGA
>CADBPN010000126.1 GCA_902796585.1 uncultured bacterium | reverse complement strand
TCTACAAAATAAATTTTTGGCATAATATAGTCCCTTTTATAATATAGACATTATACTACAACAAATGTGCTCTATATTATTTTAATTTTTGTAACAATTTTGTAAAGATTTCTAAAGTTTTGATTAAATGTGCCGATAATAATATTATAAAATTATGTACTTTTAGAGACTTATAGTAAATATGGATAACAGAAGAAAAGAATTAAATAAATTTCAGTATAACCAGTTTGTAAATGGTTATAATGAATATAAAGGCGGAGAAATTGAGTCAAATTCTGATTCAGAGTATAATGCGTTAATACAAAAACTTAAAATTTTTGATTCAATAGACAATCTATTAGAGGCAAAGCAAAAATCAAAGCAGCTATTTCATATAAATCACGAGATAAATTATATAAAAGCAGGAAATGCTAATTGTATAATTGTCAGCAGAGCAAATTTACTAAGAATTGTCGTAAATAGTGAAAAAGAGTTAATTTGTTACAATTTTAAAACAGAGGATAATGCCAATGAATAACGATATCAGTGGAATTAATTACTTGTATGATGCAAACGGTAAAACAATCGCGGTAAGAAAAGGTACAGAGGAATCCAAAGTATTGACGGGTTCTGATGTTCAAATTCAAGATGGTGTTGAATGGCTGGTACTAGATAGTAGTATTCAGCTTAAAGATGCAAAATCAGTATCTGATTTGTCAATTAAACAATTAATGTCATTATTTCTTAAAGGTGATTTGACGGTTTCTGAACTGGAAAAAGGAATAAAAGCCAAAGGCGGAACAATAGAAAGTGTTTATGTCAATGATAATGTGCAAAATATAACATTTGTAGTAAATGGTAAAACACACAGTTTAAAATGTGTGACAAGTGCGTGCCAGTATCAAACTGATAAAGTTATTGATGATTCTGCAAGAGTACTTTTATTTGGTGATATAACTGTTAATTTAAATGATCCGTTTGCACAAAAGCCACAAGAAGTTTTTAATAAATTAATTTATACTCTTGAAGATAACAAAACAACTTATACGCACCAGTTTAACAATACATTCTGGAGTGCTGTGTGTAAAGCTGCAGGAATAGATGATACAGATGATATAAACAAACGTGCAGGAAAAATGTCTAATTATATTAGTTCTTGCGGTAATAACTGGGATAAACTATTTGAGAATCTTGTCTCATCAGGCAATTTAGAACCAAGTACATTTACAGAAAAAGAATTAAAACAATTATATTCAGAAGAATTTATAAAAAATAATTTTTATAAAGCAACTGATTCTGCAGGAAATATTCTTAAAGATAAAAACGGTCAAATATTGTACAGACTAAAACATGATAGTGGTATTGACGGTATATATAATTCATTAGAAGCAAACAGAATTAACCCGGGTATGACAATAGCGGAAGCTAATATGTGGGGTTATAATGTTGTATCAACAGCGGCTGAATTAAAAGAAGTTTTAAATTCAAATCCTAATGCTGTTGTTGTCTTAGCGAATGATATAGATATGAGCGGAGTTGATTGGATTCCTGTAGGTACAGACGATAATCCTTTCAAAGGTCAAATTTTTGGTAACGGATATACTATTAAAAATTTAACAGTTAATAGTAAAAACCAATATTCCGGTATGTTTGGGGTTTTTGAAGGAAGTGTTGCATCATTGAACTTTGAAAACTGTACAGTTAAAGACAATAGGACAGACGAAGGCGGTATTGGCGGTGTTGGTGTATTTGCAGGAAAATTTGCAGGTACGGCGTATAACGTAAATGTTAAAGAGTGTAACGTAGAAGGCAGAGACAATGCAGGTTTATTATTCGGTATAATCGAACCAGCCTCTAATGATGTAAGAGAAAATGCTTGGGCATACGGTTTATTACCATACGTGTCAGATATGAACTTTGAACGAACGGCAACTATAAGGAATTGTTCTGCATCAGGCTCTGTGAAAAGTGAATATTCAGCAGGTGGTATAGCTGGAAAATTTATAGGTACAGATACAGAAGACAATGATGCAAAAAATTATTCCAAAATATACGGTTGTAACTCAAATGCGCAGATAAACGGACAAGTATGGGCAGGCGGTTTGGTAGGTCAATTGGAAAATGCATTTAGGTATGATTACCGAGGTTATAACATGGCATCCGGAAAAGTGCAGTATGAGGCAATGTTCTTACTGGATTATTGTTTCTTTACCGGAGATATAAACAAAGATATAAAAAATCCCCCCGGGGCTTTGGGAGCAGGATGCGCATTCGGTCAAATTGATATAAGCGATAAAACCTATGATTTACTAGCTGAACGTGCAGAATATTCCAATATATTAAGTTTTAATAATAACGGTGTTACCGGAAGCGCAAAGTGGCATATCTATAATACATATAGTGCAGGTTCACAAATTGGTTGGATTTGCAGTTTGAATGAGGACGGCTCTGTAAGTGAAACCAAAGAATATCCGCAAAATAAAAAAAGAAGATTACATGCAGGTGAAGTCGGAAATTGTTCAAATAACAACAATGATACAAATGGCATAATGTATCAAGAATGGCTGTCTCATGTGACGGACAGTCCTACATCCCCTTCTTCAGGAGGTATATCTGATGTCGCATTAAACGAAACTCCGGGCGAACAAGAACAATATATCACAGATCCAAGCTATATTGATTTAGTAAAACAGGTTATATTGCAAAACTTTGTCGAATATTTTAATGCTGATAATTTAGACAATCCGAATAATCTGGTATTAGACGAATTAGATATTGAAACCTTCTTGACAAGAGCAAATTATAAAGAACTGATTGATACAGTGAAATCCAGAACAGATTTAACCAATGATGAATTAATTTCAAAAACAATTGAAAAATTATTAAGTGAATGTACAAAGTTTGAATATGAAGATTGGCTGATTTCACTTGTAACTGCTCTTGACGGAAAAGTTACATATAGTCGCAGATTTAGTAGCTATTGTGATGATGAAAACCTATATGTTAATAGTTCTTCTCCGGCAATATTTAAATTTACAGTCGGAGAAAAAACATACACAATCGCACTAAAAGGCCACACAACAGTGAGTGACTATGGCAGAGTTGCCACTTGGAGAGAGCCTGAGTACGTACTATATGATGATTTAATGGCAAGACTTAAAGCTGCAGGAGCTTCAGATGATGAGATAAAAACAATAATTGCCGGATTTTATTCCGAATGTACATCTGTAGAAGATAAAAACGGAAAAGATGTTCTAATGTATTACTTTAATCCTTCAAATGCAAACAGCTTGCATTATGTATTTGGCGGATTTTTCAGAAATACGGAAGATATAATTAAATATCTAAAAAGTGAAGATGATGAATATATTCATTATTGGAATACTCTTGCAAATGATGAAAATTATCGTGCCGAGGTAGGAAGAATTGTTGATAGCGAATGTATAAAATTATACGGCGGAGAATATGATATTATACCTGGATTATACACATACAAGTATTTTATGAAAGACGAAAACGATGAGTATATTGTTGATAGTGGTCACTATGTGTATGAAGAAAGATTGCGAGTTTGGGATCCGAAACAGCAAAAAGTAATTGAGACTGATATAAGAATAAGTGATATTACAGATTTGAACGGAAATATCAGTATTGAAAAAATTAAAGCTAATTGTAATGATGAATACATAGTAAGCTTAATACAAGCGTATATCAACAGAGATATTAACTGGTTGAAACTCGACGATTCTCCGGTGCGATTTAGAGCTCTGTCTAAGACGCAAGAACCAACAGAGGACGATTTACATACAGAAGAGCCTGAATTACTAATGAATTTAGAAGAATACGTTTCAGAATCAGAATCTCAGCTGGAAGAATTAAGAAACAAATTTGGTATCATAATCAAATCCGGCAGCAAATATTTCAGTAATTATAACGGAATTAGGTATGAGTATGTTTGGGATCCTTATGATAAAAAGTGGATTTCTTACGAAACAAGTGTTGAGGAAACTCCGGCAGATAAGTTAAAAAAAGAACGTGCGAAAATGATAGTAGCGGCATTAAATATGGGATTGAACTTCACTGCAAATATTAAAGTGTGTACTGATAGTGAAGGCAGCTACTATGATTATAATGAAGCAGCCGGAACATTTGTGAAACGGGCAAAATAATATAAATTCCGAAGAAAAACATTAGATATGATTGATTATCACTTTATCGGTGAGCAATTGGAGTGCAAATTTTAATGCCTTAACAATACTTAATAAAAGTGTCAAAATTATTATTTACGAGTTTTAATATTGTTATGAATATTATTCCAACCAATTATGCAACTTATATACCTCAGTTTTACGGAAAACCTAAGGATATATCTGCTTATGTAGACCGGAAAGTTCTTGATGAGTTCATAAGAAGTGATGAAAGTGAAACCGCTTTTGCGAAGAGAATCGGACAAAAGCTTGATGTCGTAATAAGAAGTGTACATTACTACTATGGTAAAAAGCTTACAAAAATTAGACAAGAAATA
This sequence comes from uncultured bacterium, assembly GCA_902796585.1. Classification (GTDB taxonomy): domain Bacteria; phylum Cyanobacteriota; class Vampirovibrionia; order Gastranaerophilales; family Gastranaerophilaceae; genus CAG-196. The sequence continues at coordinate 1,450 of CADBPN010000126.1, read as the reverse complement.
TTCAACGAAAAAAAAAGAAATTCTCTTATAGATTTGTATCAAAAAGGATACAGTCCCAGTGAAATTTCGAACCAATTAAATATATCAAGTAAACAAGTAATGAGAGCTCTTGAAAGATTCTACGGAGAACCTTACCAAAAAATATACGAAAAAAGAAATATTTTGCGTAAAAGATCTATAATTTCAGCTTTTGAAAATAATTTTAGTCAAGGTAAATCATTAAAAAGTGTTGTCGAAGAGACAGGAAGCAGTATAAAAATTGTAAACGGATATTTGCAAGAAGTTTATGGTGCAAAATTTTCAGAACTCAAAAGAGATGCGTTAAGTGAAAAATATAATTTGGATTTAGTAAATAAAGTTAAATTATATCGGTCTAATAACTTTTCTATCAATCAAATTGCAAAATTGACCGGCAAATCAACTAAAACAATTTCTTATATATTGTCGAAGCATAATATAGTTTCACCACGAGAAATATTAATGAATGATTTTGATGATATAGTAATCAGTCATATAAAACAGGGATTTAATTCTGACAGAATTGCAAAAGAGTATAAAGTACCTAAACGAGCAGTAGAAGAAAAGACAAAGAACTCATTCGGATGTACATTCAAAGTACTAGTAAGAAAAATATTAGCAATGATGCCGAAGGATGAACAGACGATTTTATAAGTTTCATATTGTTACTTTCTTAAGAATTTCAAAAATTTATTCTGCATAGTGGAATCCAGCTTAATATATATTAATTAATTTCTTGACATGACATGTGGTTTGCCGGAAAATTAAAAATGGATATATCATTTTAGTACTAATTGATACGGAGTTTATAATTGAATCGGAGGCTATATAGATTAGCCTCAGTACGATTGTTTGCGAAGTATCTAAAAGTTGAAAATAAGAATAGAGAGAAAAAAACTTAGTAGTAAGTATAAAAAATATAGGAGTAAAGAATGAAAGAGAAAAAGAAGAAATTGTTAGCTGCAGCGGTTGCGGCAACTACATTGTTGATTCCTGCAATTGCAAATGCTACAGATTACGCAATTGATGGCGAAAAGGCAGGTGTTGCTGTTGGAACCGACACCACGCAATTAAAGATAGACGGCGCTGATGCCGGCAGTTGGCAATCAGGAGATGGCAATACTGTTGTAATGACAGGCGGAACCCTTGATGTTTCAGGATATGACGGCACACCCGCTTTAACAAACGGCATAATTAACGCAACAGGCGGCGCAATAACCGTTTCAGGCGGAACATTTACGGTTGACGCATCAAGCATTATCAAAGAAGCAGCTACTATAGCAATAAATAGCGGTGCAACTCTTGTTAATAACGGCTATATTAACAGCCCTTATAATGGAGGAGCATACGGAACAACAATTAATGGAGGTGCAACATTAAGAACGATCGGTCTTGATACTTGGGATACCTCAGCCGCAACCAAAGGTTTTGA
>CADBPN010000125.1 GCA_902796585.1 uncultured bacterium | reverse complement strand
TCGGGGGAGGACAGAATTTCAAAATTCGTCAGAATTTTAGAAATTCTTGGAGAGGGTAATTTCCATAATCTTTTCGACTGAAACCCATCTGCAACCGTAAGTCGCAAATGCGGGTGGGTAGTTTTTTAAATTGAAAATGGAAAATTGTTTTCAAAATTAGAATCGGAAATCTCTGTTGCCGTTTTCGATTTCTTTGAGATTATTTTTTAATATTTCTCTTACTTTTTCGTTCGGAACATTATTGATTTCTTTTTCAATAAGAGATTCTCCGATTTTTTTGGTTTCTTCCGTTGCATAATCCATTAAGAATTCTTTTAATGTAATCAAAGCATTCGGATGACAGCAGTTTTGGATTTGACCGGATTTGCAAAGCGACATGAATCTGTCTCCGGTTCTTCCTTCTCTGTAGCATGCCGTACAGAAAGAAGGTATTTTACCTTGTTCCATAAGCCATCTTACAACTTCGTCAAGAGTTCTTTGGTCGGAAACGTCAAATTGCTCTGTGTCAGTCGGTCTTTCTTTTTCTGTATATCCTCCTACAGAAGTTCTTGAAGCTCCTGAAACTTGGGATACACCAATCTTAAGAAGTTTTTCTCTGACTTGTTGAGATTCTCTTGTAGAAATAATTATGCCCGTATAAGGAACAGCTATTCGAGTAAGTGCAACTATTTTGGCAAAAGTTTCGTCATCGATTCCGTTATCAAATGCATTCGGATCTATATCGTCTGCTCGTTTTACTCTCGGTACAGAAATTGTATGCGGGCCGACTCCATGAACAGCTTCCAGGTGCTCAGCATGCATTAATATTGCGGCGAATTCGTATTTATATCTCTCTAATCCGAATAATACTCCTAATCCTACGTCATCAATTCCGCCTTCCATAGCTCTGTCCATAGCTTCTGTGTGATATGCATAATTGTGTTTCGGCCCTGTAGGGTGAAGTCTTTCGTAGGATTCTTTGTGATAAGTTTCCTGAAAAAGAATATATGTACCGATTCCTGCTTCTTTCAGCTTTTTGTAATTTTCAACTGTTGTAGCGGCAATATTGACATTTACACGTCTTATTGCACCGTTTTTATGTTTTATTGAATATATTGTATTAATGCACTCCAAAATATATTCAATAGGGTTATTAACAGGGTCTTCACCTGATTCGATAGCAAGTCTTTTGTGTCCCATATCCTGAAGGGCGATAACTTCTGCTTTAACTTCTTCTTGTGTAAGTTTTTTCCTCGGTATATGCTTATTTTGGTGATGATAAGGACAATAAATGCAGCCGTTTGTACAATAGTTTGAAAGATAAAGAGGCGCAAAAATAACAATTCTGTCGCCGTAAAATGCTTCTTTGATTTCTTCTGCAAGAGAATAAACTTTTTTCAAAACATCTTTATCCTCACAAGCCATAAGAACAGAAGCTTCCTCATGAGTTAAACCTTTACAAAATGTTTGATTACCAACTCTTTTCGGGCGTGCTTTTTCTAAGATTTCGTTTATTAACTCCAAATTATTTTTATTTTTTTCGGCATAATCTAAGGTTCTTAAAATCTCATCGTGGTTTATAAATTCTTCTGCTTTAAGTGATTTTTTATCATATTTATATAATTTTACATTTTCCATTTTCATTCTTCCATTCTTTATACATTTGAATAAACGGTTTTAGCATTGACACCGTTTATGTTCCCGATTTTTCCCGTTAATGCATTAATTATATCAACCGGAGCATCCAAAACAACACTTATAATTCTGACAGCTTTCGGCTGGTATGGAATACCCATTCTTCCGATTATGTATTTTGAATATTCTGTTAACAAATTTTGAATATCGCATACAACCGCATCATCTTCAACAATAATTCCGACTATTGCAACACGTGTTTCCATAGATTTCTCCTTATATAATATAAAATGTCGTGCCTTAACATAAAGACACGACATTATACATATCCGTATCTTTCCCCAAAGGTAATACAAACTGCAAAATGTCTGCACTCCTCGGAGGTTAGGCACAATTATATTATTGTACAAACACTCAACCAAAGTCAACCCGCCAACGGGTAATCAACTGTATAAGATTCTGAAACTCGCACCATATTTATGCACTCCCCTTTTATGTAAAGATATGTAACAATTGCAAAAAAAATCCTAAAGTTTTCAGAAAAAGTGCCGATATATAAAATGTGAGCACAAGAGAAAATCTAGGAATAAACCAGGAAAGGATTTAGTAAATATGCGTATCGAAAATGAAATGTTGTCAAGATTTAGCGACTTGAGGGAAGCAAAAGCAGATTTTATTTCAACAGAAACAACATTGTCAAAAGAATTGGACTTCTTCTTTGACAACGTAATGGACACAATTGTCGATTATTTCAAAGAAGAGGTCACTGTATAAATTTCTCGTAGTATAAAAAAAACATATTTTCTCCTTAAGATATAGTTACAAGTAATGCTTGTAACTTTTTTATTATGTTAAAATTGAATTATGGAAAATAAATTCATTTGTAAATGTAAGACATTAGAAGATACAAAAAAATTAGCGTATAAATTTGCAGAACTCGTAAAAGAAGATGGTTGTTTTGTAAATCTTTTCGGCGAAATCGGAGCAGGAAAAACAGCTTTTGTAAAACTTGTTGCAGAGGCTCTTGGTATAAAAGAAAGAGTTACCAGTCCGAGTTTTGTAATTTTAAACGAATACCATTCCGCTTCAATTCCCGTATATCATTTTGATTTATACAGGCTTGAGCATACCGGAATAAGTACAATAACAGAAGAACTTAGAGAATATTCCGAAGGCAGAAAAATTACTTTTGTTGAATGGGCAGAGTTTTCTCAAGGCGAACTTCCGTTTGAAAGAATTGAAATTAACGTAACTTATGATGACGATGATACAAGGATTTATGAGTTTAAATCTGTCGGAAACAAAAATACTTACGTTATAGAAGGGTTAAATAATTGAAAATATTAGCATTTGATACTTGTTTAGATAAAACATATATTACGCTTAGTGAAGATAGTAAGATTCTTAAGACAAAAGTGATAGTTTCCGATTCCGAAAATTATCATTCGGCATATTTATTATCAACTATCGTAAAAATTCTTAAAGAATTCGGTTTGACACCAAAAGATTTGGATATGATTGCAACAGATATCGGACCCGGGAGTTTTACCGGAATAAGAGCTTGTGTTACGGTTGCGCGTGTTTTGGCGCAGCAGCTTAATATCAAAGCCGTCGGTGTTTCTTCTTTGGAAATCTTATCAAAGATTCTGGGAGATAATGACTTTGTAGCTCTTGATGCCAGAAAAAATAAGGCTTATGTATTTGACGGCAAAATTATAGGTGCTGTAGAACTCGAAGAAGTTGATAATATGGTAAGTAACAGGCTCGTTATTACAGATAACAGCTTGTATTCAAGGATTAAAGAAAATGCGCAGGAGGCAGTATCATACCAAAAATCGGACTACCCGATTAGCGAAATATTGGTAAATTTGGCGCTAAAAAAAGAAGAAACCAATTGGGCAAAGTTAAAACCGTTGTACATTCAACCGCCTCCGGTTTTCGGAAAATAATTTTACAGCCGGCATATAAAAGATAAGGAGATGTGTTCTGAGTTACATTGATATTATTATTCTTGCGTTTGCTTTGTCTGTAGATGCATGTGTTGTGTCTTTTTCATACGGACTTTGTTTGGGTAAAGAAAAACTAAAAAATGGAATTTTACTGGGCGGATTTACAGGTTTTTTTCAAGCTTTTATGCCGATTATAGGATATTTTTTAACGGGATTTGTAAAGACTTACATTCAACCCTTTTCCGGTTTAATAATTTTCACAATATTCACGTTTTTAGGTATAAAATTTATTATCGAAGCTTTCGAAAAAGAAAAAAAGAAAAACCTGTGTCTTGGCTTAAAGTATCTGATATTAATAGGTATTGCAACCAGTATTGACGCATTTTCTGCAGGAATTTCATTATCATTGCTCGGAAATAAAATATTAAAGCCTGTTTTGTTAATAGGTTTGGTTACTTTTATAAATGCAATGGCAGGCTTCTATTTTGGAGGAAAACTGAAACAAATTCCTTCTAAATACCTCGAAATTTTTGCGGGAATTCTTTTGATTTTATTAGGCGCAAAATCTCTGTTTTAATGATGATTTTTTCGACGCGGCAATCCGGATATTGTTGGGTTTCAGTCGAAAAGATTATGGAAATTACCCTCTCCAAGAATTTCTAAAATTCTGACGAATTTTGAAATTCTGTCCTCCCCCGA
>CADBPN010000124.1 GCA_902796585.1 uncultured bacterium | reverse complement strand
TTTGCTGATTTAAATTCTTTTATAGCGGATTGCCATTCTGTTTTTTTGCCGTTTGACTTATTTTTAGTAAGTTCAATTGCCTTATCCCAAGTAAGTGTACGGTTAATGGCTCTGCCTGCAAGTGATGATTGGAAATTAATTTGTTGATTTTGTGCGGGGGTAATGCTATTTAACATATAAACAACCTTTCTTAAATAAACAACTTCTAATCATCTAAGTATCGTAAATAAATATTTTTGTTATATCATGTGTTATTTTTTACATTTCTTAACAAATAAATGTTCGGTGAGTTCAAGAAGCAATCGCAACACTAAAATATTAAAGCGTTTGCTCTAATCTTCAGCTTTTCCAAGGTATTCTTCAACTTTTTTAACGATTTGGTCAAGTTCAAACGGCTTTGTAATATATTCATTTACACCTGTTTCTTCTCCAATCATTTTATCTTCAAGTTGAGAACGTGCAGTTACCATAATAATCGGAATATCTTTATATTTTGCATCGTATTTTAAAAGACGGCTTATTTTATACCCGTTAATTTTTGGCATCATAACGTCAAGTATAATTAAATCCGGCATGATTTCTTTTGCGAGTTTTAACCCGTCTTCACCGTTAAATGCTGTATAGCACACGAAACCGGAAACTTCTAAAACAAATTTTAAGCTTTCGACGATATCTTGCTCATCATCAACTATTAGAATCTTTTTCATGCCTGTCTCCTTCAATCTCGTATGAATACATTATATCACATTTTCCGTATAATTCTTTGTTTTGTTCCGTAACAGATTCTATTTTTTTCTTCAAAAACTCTGCAGACGGCTTATCTCCATCCATTAATATTAATGATAGAGTTGTCATAGCTCCTTCTTTTTCAATCAGTGAATTAGCCATGTACGTTTTATTTAGTAAATTATTTTCTTTCAAGAGATTTTCAATAACTTTGTTTGTTGATTTTATTTGAATAACCGCAAGTGTAGTGCCGTTAGAGCGCGCTTTTTGTGCCAATTGTTTTCTAATCATCAAGAAATTTGACTTATCATTTGCGATTGGGATTACAAAATAGAATTTAGACCCTTTGTTAATTTCACTGTCGCACCAAATTGCACCGTTGTGCGCTTCCATTAGTTGTCTTGCAATCGGAAGTCCCAAGCCGGAACCGCCCACTTTTCTTGATAGAGAGTTTTCTATTTGTGCAAATTTATCAAATACGTGATTAAGATCTTTTCGTTCTATTCCGATACCATGGTCTTCAACACATACAAGCAAGTAATTTCCCTGTAACCTCTTAATATCTTCTTCAAAACAGTTATCGTATTGAAGTTCTCTTGCGTTAACGACTTTTGAAGAAATTTCTATTTCTCCGGCTTCCGGTGTAAATTTTATTGCATTTGAAACCAAGTTTGTCAAGACTTGTTCAAGTCTGTTGGAATCAGCATAAACTTCAACATTGTCACCCGAAGGTGTGTAATTAATTTTAAGATTCTTTTCTGCCGCAACTTCAGACAAGTTACTTTTAACGTATTCAATTACAGGTTCAACATGAATGAGTTCAAATTTGAAGTCCATTTTACCGGCTTCGATTTTAGATATATCCAAAAGATCATTAATAATACCGGAAAGTCTTATCGCATTACGCTTACCCATAGAAACAAATTTCTCTATGTTTTCAGTCATATCACCTGCTTTACCGCTTAAAATAATATCCATTGCATTCTTAATCGCAGTAAGAGGTGTTCTTAGCTCATGAGAGACTATAGAAATGAACTCTGACTTAAGTCTTTCAAGCTTTTGTAGTTTTCTGTTCGTGGCTTTTAACTCTTGTGTAAATGATGCGCTTTGAAGCGGTATTGTAACCTGTTGTATAAGTGTTTGAAAAACGGTTGCATCTTCTGTTGAGAAGGGTTTCTCTCTGTATATTTCCGTAAATCCGAAAAATTCGTCATTAAGAACTATAGGTGCAAATAAATTATCAAATCTGAGTACGGAAAAATCATATTCCTGTATATTGTGTTTAATGTTTTTTTCAATTTTTAGATTTCCTATTTTAATATCATAGGGCGGGTCTTTGAGCATTGATTTGTAGCTTAAAATTGCACGAAGTTTCAATGCTTCAAGAAGTCTGTCCGATATTTTATATAGAGAATTAATTATCAAAATCGGTTCTCGTTCCGAGCGGAACATTAGTGTGCATGAAAGCTCAAAATTTAAAGACTTCTCAATTCCTTCTATCATGATTTTAATAAGTTTATCTTTATCCAAAGAACCTGCAAGTTGAGAACTTGTGTTATAAAGTACATTGAGTTGATAAAGACTGGCCGCAAGTTCTTGGTTAGACTTTGTCATTTTTAAAAGAGATTGCCTTGTTTTTATAGCAGATTCGATAGTCGGAATTAATAACTGCTTATCAACAGGAGCTTTTATAAACAAATTAACATTATGTGTAACATCTTTGTTGTGCTTTTTCTTTCCGATAATAAGCAGAATAATAACAGGAAAAGTTTTAATTTTTCTGCATAAATGTTTAAGTTCTAAAGATTCGATGTCACCATCAAGAATTACTACATCAGGTTCTTCAACTTTGAGAACGTCAAAAATCATTGTCTCATCAACACAGCAAATAACTTCATCGGAAGAAAATGCTGATTTGATAATCTCTTCTTGTTTACTATCCTCGCTAATCAACAAAAACTTTGTCATAATATTATATTATCAAAAAATAAGGTTATAATGCAATTTTTTATGAGATTTTATGTTTAATTTTCATGTTATACTCAATACAGAATCGTTTATAAAAAAGGAGAAAAGATGTTATTAGGTGTAAATATAGATCACGTTGCAACATTAAGGAATGCAAGAGGAGGATTGGAACCGGATGTTTTAACGGCAGCAAGAATATGTAAAGAATGTCAAGTTGCTTCTGTCACGACTCATTTAAGAGAAGACAGAAGGCATATAAAAGATGCTGATGTAGAAGCGATTAGAATGCTTCCGAGAGTGCGGCTTAATCTTGAAATGGCAATGACAGACGAAATGCAGGAAATAGCGCTGAAACTTCGTCCTCATGCGGTATGTATAGTGCCGGAAAAAAGACAGGAATTGACTACTGAAGGCGGACTTGATGTTGCCGGCCAGCTTTCAAGAGCTATAGAGTTTACAAAACCTCTTTTAGAAAAAAATATTGAAGTAAGCTTTTTTATTGATCCTGATGTACACCAGATTTCAGCCGTATCAAAAACCGGTGCTCCGTTTATAGAATTGCACACAGGAAGATATTCGGAAGCTTTTGGTACATTAGACGAAGAAAAAGTGTTTCAAGATTTAAAAGGAGCGGCTATTTTTGCACAAAATTTCGGTTTAAAAGTAAATGCCGGTCATGGACTTAACTATTCTAATGTTAAAAGAATGCATGAAATCCCCAATCTGGTAGAACTTAATATAGGTCACTCTATAATTGCCCGCTCAATTTTTGTAGGTTTAGAGCAAGCAATAAAAGAAATGAAGGCGCTTTGCGAAGGGAATTTTTAGAAATGAAAACAAGAGAAGAAGTTGTTAGTGAAATGCAATTGGTTGTCGAGCAAATGCGTCTTGATGATATTGAAGAAAATCCGGATTCTGCAAATGAGTATTTTACGTGCCATGCTTGCGGCGAGGAAAAACCATTGGCAGGTTCTGTTCAATATGGTGCATATAGATTATGTAATGACTGTGTTTTACTTGCTGAGGTCGGTTTTGAACTCGGACAAATTAAAGATATCGAAGAATTAATAAATGCAATGGAAGACAAACGTCTGGAAGCTGATTGCGAGTTTATTAAAAATGAAGAAAAAAGGCTTCAGAACTAGTTTATAAAACTTCTACAATTTGGCGTAATTCAGGATTTGCTATAGAGTTTAGTGCCAATGCTTTATGAGAATCATTCAACATTTGCTTATTCTTTAGTATTCCCAAAACTTTTAAAATAAGAGTCGGATTTGAACTATCCAAAAGGGTTTCAAGTTCTTCTTTACTGTCCGCATAATCTACTGCAAAGAATACAAAATCGCTTTCATCATAAAGTTCTTCATACAGTAAACTGTCTAATTTACTGTTATTTACAGACCTAAAAAATTTATTGATATTTGCAATTTCATCTTTTGTATTTTTATCGCAATCATACAAATATTCTTCGTTCTCGGTAAGTGAATAAAATTTATCCTTGGCTATTCTTAATAACAACGCTGATTGCGGAGTTAAATTTGAATTATAAAATTCTTCAAATAGTTCTAAAAAATTATAATCAAGAACTATTGAAGGCTGTGCGATTTCAGGAATTGCAGATATAATATTACACAAAACTAAAATCCCGTCTTCATGATTATTTTTTAATAATTCTTCAATTGGAACTAAATACGGAATTTCGCATGCAATATTTTCAGATAATGATGTTTTTTTCATTAAGTTTATAATTTCATCTAAAGAATCTTTAGCACCAAATGTTACCAAAAATTTTACGGCATCATAAGCTTTAAATTCATCGTTTGAATGAAGTTCTTCAATTGCTTTATTTTTAGATTCTTTATCATTTAACCTAGATAACAGTTCTATACAATTTGAAGACAAATATTCATTGTCTGAATATGCGTAAATCCTTATTAAATCAATCATATCAGAGATTTCTTTATCTGAGAGTAATGATAAAATTTTTGCAGCGTAAGCTTTTTGAGAAGAGCTGCCGTCTTTTAAAAGCGCTTTTGCTTTTCCAATTACATCATCTCCTCCAAAGTTCAGCAATGATTCGGCTATTGCAGAGTCATAAGAGGGTGAATAAAAATTCAAAAATTCAAATAAATTTAAATAATTATCTTTTGTTACTGCTTTTTGAATTCTCTGAGCCACATTATTCTTTACAAAATCAAACAAAAAATCATCTTGTTTAACCAGCTTTTCAAATAATTCTATATCAGGAGTACCAACGAGAATTTGCGCAGCATACTCGTACTCGGCAGGGTTTTTCCCTGTAAGTTGTTTTAATAAATCCATATTGACTAATCCAAATAAAATACTGTAATAACTTTATGATTTTCTTCCGCATACTCAATTGCAGTATGAAGAGTCTTACTTGTGTGAGACAAGAAACAAATCATTTGATTGCAGTCGTCAATAATTTCTCTGTTACAAACTCTGGAAGCATCAGCTAATGTCATCATAGCTCTGTCTGCATGTTCAACGATATTAGGAACACCGATAAGTTGATCTTGTACGTCAGAAGGTTGCTGACCAATTGTTTGAGGAAGGATTACCTTCAACTTGTCCGGATTAGATTTCATAGCACCTCTTATGGCAGCAGCGTTTGTACCGCAAGAACCTCCGGAAGTGATAATAGTGTTACCCTGTTGAACAAGGGCTGTTGTAAGAGTTTCAATCATTTGCTGATGAGTTATAGCAAGGTTTCTGGAACCGATTATAGCAATTCTTTTCGCCGGCTGTTTTATTGTAGCTAATTCCATAGCCAATTCATCAACAGTATCCGGTGATGAGTCAGCTTTATCCATATCTTCCATAGGTACCATAATGGATTGCTGTTGTTCATTTTCTTCAATTGAATCTAGTATCATGTTCATTCCTTCACCTTTTATATTCGTCGTATTGTCATTTACAATTGTTTTGTGTATGCTGAAACATAATAGCATAAAAATCGGATTTTGGGAATAGGGAATGGAAAATATTTTAGAAAACCTTAATAAGGAGCAAGCCGAAGCTGTCCAAACTACTGAAGGAGCACTCTTGATTTTAGCCGGTGCGGGCAGCGGAAAAACAAAAGTTTTGACATCAAGAATAGCTTATATGATTCAACATGGAGCAGTTGCCGGAAAAATTTTAGCAGTAACCTTTACAAATAAAGCTGCAAAAGAAATGAGAGAGCGACTCTCAAAAATTGTCGGTGAAAATATAGTTAAATACATGTGGGTTGGAACTTTTCACAGCATTTGCGGACGAATATTAAGACAAGATATTGAAAACTATTCTTTTCAATCAGGTAAAAAGCTGGATAAAAATTTTACTATTTATGATGAAACGGATTCTCTGGCCATTGTTAAACAGGGCATTAAGAAAGTAAATCTGGACGACAAGATTTATCAACCAAAGCTTATTAAAGCGATTATTTCTAATGCTAAAAATAAAATGCAGGATGCTTATACTTTTGCAACGTTTGCACGTGATTTTAAATCACAGAATATAGCTAAGGTATTTGAATTTTATGAAAATGCGCTAAATAATAACAATGCAATAGATTTTGATGATATGCTCATGCTTTGTGTTAAGCTTCTGGAACAAAATCCGGAAGTCAGAGCAAAATATTATAATAAATTTCAGCATATTTTAGTTGATGAATATCAAGACACAAACCAGGCGCAATATCAGCTTGTAAAAGCTTTATATACAAATTTGCAGCCTGATATCCCTCAGACTCGTTCACTGTGTGTTGTAGGAGATATTGACCAATCTATTTACAGTTGGCGAGGCGCTGATTTTAGAATAATCATGAATTTTCAAAATGATTTTCCAAGTGCTAAACTCGTTAAGTTAGAACAAAACTATCGTTCTACAGCAAATATTTTGAATGCTGCAAACTCCATAATTGAAAATAATGAAGAGCGTGTAGAAAAAGTTTTATACTCTCAAAAAGGAGACGGAGAGAAAATTTCGCTTTATGAGGCTCAAGACGAAGCTGATGAAGCAAATTATATCGTTAAATCAATACGTGATACATCTGAAAATTACAATCAATTTGCGATACTTTATCGTACAAATAATCAATCTCGTGCATTAGAAGAAGCTCTTATTGCTGCCGGTATTCCTTATAGAATATACGGAGGTCTTAAATTCTATGACAGAAAAGAGATAAAAGATGCAATAGCCTATTTAAAGCTTATATATAACCACGATGATTCACAATCATTAAGAAGGATTGTGAATGTTCCTAAACGCGCAATCGGTGAAACTACTCTAAAACATTTACAAGAGTATGCAGATGAGAATGATACAAGTTTGTTTAATGCAATTCTTGATGTTGATAATATTTCAACCATAAAATCAGGAACAGCCGCTAAATTAAAAGATTTTGCCTCGCTTATTCTGAAATTTAAAGAAGCTGAATCTAAATATTCTCTTCCTGAATTTCTGGGACTTGTTCTTGAAAAAAGCGGTTACCTTCGTGAGTTGCAAAATTCCGGAACAGATGAAGATGAAACCAGAATAGAAAACTTACAAGAACTTGTAAACGTAGCAAACGAATTTGAACCTGAAGAACAGGATAATATTTTAGGCGAATTCTTGTCACAGGTTTCTCTCGTATCTGATATCGACGGAATGGATGAAATTGCAAATAATGTTACACTTATGACACTTCATGCATCAAAAGGTTTGGAATTTCCTATCGTATTCTTAGCCGGCTGCGATGAAGGAATTTTCCCTTCTGCAAGATGTTCTAATACGACATCGGAACTTGAAGAAGAACGCAGACTTATGTACGTCGGCGTTACAAGAGCAGAAACTAAATTGTACCTTACGACTGCAAAACGCCGTCAAATGTGGGGTGAGTACAAATACTATACTCCAAGCAGATTTTTAGAAGAAATACCGGTTAATCTCATTGAAGAAGAACAATCTGCTTATTCAGAATATTCTGATGACAGAAGTACTTTTAGGAGTGCTGTTAAATCTGTATCTTCTTCCGGAAAGAAAATTTCAAGTATTAGTTCAAATTCAGACGGATACGTAAAGCCAACTTCAGGATTCGGTGCTAATTTTGTTGCTCCGGGGGTAAATAGTACAAACAAAAACAGCGAAAAAAGAAGTATAACTTCAAACAGTTTCGGTTCAAATTTTGTTGCTCCGGGAGGAAGTGCGAAAAACAAAACGACTACAGTGGTAAAAAGAACTCCTACAAAAGCGTTTATCCAAAAAAATCCAATAAACAAAGAACGTGAAGAGGAAAAATTAAAAGCTTTCTTTGAAGATAACCCTATGAAAAGAAAAATTGAAGAACAAAAGCGAAAAGAAGCAGAAGAAAAAGAACTGAAACGTCAACAAGAGGAGCAAAAGAATTCAGCAACTCAATATTATTTTAATATCGGAGAACGAGTGTTTCACGAAAAACTCGGTATCGGTCATATTACAGACGTTATTCAAATCGGCGACAGTACTATGTATACGATAGATTTTGGCAAAATGGGTAAAAAAGCAATGGATGCAACATACGCACACTTAAAGAAGTTTTGATTATTCCATTAATTTAACAATTCTATATGGTTCTCTTATTCCTCTGTAGGAAGCTTCTCTGATAATTTCAATCAAGTTATACGGATTTCCGTTTATTCTATTAAATAGTTCTATTTTAGTACTACTGCCTTCATGTCTTAATATATTGTATATCGATATAGCTGTTTCTTTTTCTTGCTGTGTTATTTGATTTAGTATAGTATGTTCGATTTCAAGCTCGCTAAAGAAACCTACTTCGTGGGCTTCTTTTTCAAGTAAATT
>CADBPN010000123.1 GCA_902796585.1 uncultured bacterium | reverse complement strand
GCTCTTTTGTAGAAGCACCGACAACGGCAATTGATTTTGGTTTCATGATTTTGTCTAAATTGCTCATTTTCTCATCCTTTCTTTGTTTAATAAATTTATAATCCGATTTTTTTTAATAATTTTTCATAATTTTTGCCTAATTTTGGACTTATATCATACAAAACAAGTTCCAAAATAAAAAGAGGTGCAAATATAACTGATTCAATTGAATCAAGCATTTCTGATTTCTTTTTTTGTTTTTGTTCTAATTCCCATTCTTTTTTGCCATTATCAATCAGAAATTTTTCATGCTTTTCTATTAAGTTTTTAGACGTTTCGAGATAATTAGAAGCCTTTGATGTGATAGGAATAAAAACCCTCGATCCGCTTTTGTCTAACAAGTTGTTTGAATAAGAACTATCTGCCGTTATATTAACAACATTGCATTTATAGTCCTGTTGAAAATATAAATTGAAATCTTTTGGCTTAATCAGCTGAGATATATTATCACAAACCTTTTCAATACATGCTTGCGGTTTGCGGCTAAACTTTCCCGAAAGTATTATTTCTCCCTCAAATGGCATGTTGTATGGATTAACTTTCACATTCATTTTATATCTTCTCCTTTCAGGAAAAGTTCTTCAATAGCCTTTTTAATCATTTTAGCTTTTTTTGTTATGAAAGATTCTGTGAGTTTGTCATTTATTGCCAATCTTGCAGATTGAAGAAAATTGTTTTCCGAATTAAGGATATAACCGCTATTTACATCCGTTCCGACCATTGTTTGACCTAAAGAATTTTTTTTAATAAACAAATCAAATTTGTGATCCTTTATTAAAACTTTCATAATAGGCATTACAGTATTAAGAACTTCTGTTTGTATATGACCGAGTTCGCCCAGCACATGAATCTGTCCGTTAAAATTTTGTTGCGATATTTGACTAATTCTCATTAAAGTTAACCCTGCCAGTATTGATTTAATTATGATACAGACATGTTTTTTTTGCAATTAGTTAATTAAATAAATATAAAAGTATGATAGAATAATAATATACCAAATAAGGAGATTTATATGAGAAATGATAAGAGAGAAAATAACCAGTTAAGACCTATAAAGTTTACACATAATTATACTAAACATGCGTTAGGCTCTATTTTGGTTGAATTTGGTGACACAAAAGTAATAGTAACAGCTTCAGTTGATAATAAAAAACCAAAATGGATGAGCGATGAAGATAACAGAGGCTGGGTAACTGCAGAATATTCGCTTTTACCTTCTGCTACAAATACCAGATGTAAACGTGAGCGCGAAAAAGTTTCCGGACGTACACATGAAATTCAAAGGTTAATCGGAAGAAGCTTACGAGCATGTGTAGACTTAGAAAAAATACCGGAACTTACTATAACAATAGACGCAGATGTTATACAAGCTGACGGAGGAACGAGAACTGCAAGTATTTGTGGTGGTTTTTTGGCATTAAAAGATGCTGTAGAAAAATTAATTTCGGAAGGAAAGCTTGCTGAGAATCCTATAATTGAACCAATTGCAGCGATTTCAATAGGCATTGTAGATGGTGAAATTAAGCTGGATTTAAACTATGAAGAAGATTCACACGCTCAGGTAGATTCGAATGTTATTCTGACAAAAAGTGGAAAAATCGTTGATTTCCAAACAACGTCAGAAGGTGAACCCTATGAGTTTGAAAGAATGATAGAATTATTTAATACGGCAAAACAAGGAATAAACAAGATCATTGAAATGTACTAAGCTTCTGGTTTAAATTCCTTCACCGCTTCGCCCAATTGATATTGGTTGTATATGTTGGAATATAATTTTGCGGCTGCTTCTGCGTTACTTTTTTTGCTATATGCAAGGACTGCGGAGAATCCTTTTGAATTAATAGTTCCGTCTATATTATCCGGATTGGGTTCATCGGATTTACTCAGCATATCTGCCGCAAGAATACTTGCACCATACTCTCCTACATCTATTTTACCGTCATTATTTACATCAAGCGGTTTTGAAGTAAAACTGTCATCCGGTAAAAAGTTATTATCTAAATCTTCTACGCTTACGGATTCTTTCTTGCCAAGTTCTTCGTATGCAGCACCTAATACCGCATTTTTATCAATATTTCCTTTAACCATATTAGGCATATATCTGTACTCATATTCTAATGGCGGCAGTGATTGTAAGTATTTTTCATTCTCTTTTAAATATTCATCTAATTTTGAGAGGTTTTCTTCTGTTGGGCCTTTTGAAAAATCTATATCAGGAGAAGCAATCGGAGCATCCGCAACCGGTTTCTCTATAAATGAATAATAGTTATCAACGACATTCCGCCCGTACCGAACAGAGGGATTTGTAACCGTTTTTTCATCGTATTTTCCCTGTGCACCGTTAATATTTGCCGTACCGTTGTTCACTTCAAACATATTTTACCTCCACACTACACTATATTTATATAAAAACACCGAATGAATAAAAATTGCGTTTTTGTTACAAAATGTTACAATAGAGTCTGCAATAAAATTACAAATTATTCTCACAGACTAAAATCGATTAAATAATTTTTTATTAATAATGTTTACGGTATAATATTTTTGCCCGTAATTTTAGTAAGGAGTATTAAATGTACAATATTAGACAAATTAGCGAAGATATTATATACCTTGGCTGTTCAGACAGAAGACTTGCATTATTTGAAAGTGCATACCCGATTCCGAGCGGAATTTCATATAATTCATATTTGATTAAAGATGAAAAAACAGCCCTTTTGGATACGGTTGACAAGACTTGTTCTGCGCAATTCTTTGAAAACTTAGAAGCAGGTTTAGACGGAAGAGATTTGGATTATTTAATTATTCAACACATGGAACCCGACCATTGTGCGTTGATAGAAGATATTGCCGCTTTATATCCTAAAGTAAAAATTGTTTGCACTGCAAAATCTGTAGGATTAATAAAACAATTCTTTAACTTTGACATTGATTCTCATGCATTAGTGGTTAAAGAAGGTGATACACTTAATTTAGGCAGACATGAACTTGCTTTTGCAATGGCTCCGATGGTTCATTGGCCTGAAGTTATGGTAACTTATGATAAGACTGATAAAGCATTGTATTCAGCAGATGCCTTTGGTTCTTTCGGTGCAATAGACGGAAACCTTTTTGACATCGGAATTAACTTTGATTGCGAATACTTAAACGAAGCAAGACGATATTATACAAATATCGTTGGTAAATATGGCGCTCAAGTTCAAATGCTTCTTAAAAAGGCTTCGGCTCTTGATATAAAAACTATTTATCCGCTGCATGGTTTAATTATTAAGGAAAACATTGCTAAATTTGTTGAAAAATACGACAAGTGGTCAAGATATGAGGCTGAGGAAAATTCTGTTCTTATTGCGTATTCTTCAGTATACGGAGGAACGGAAAATGCAGCAAATATTCTAGCAGGAATGCTTGCAGACAAAGGTGTCAACGGAATCAAAATGTATGATGTATCACATACTCATTATTCTTACGTTTTGTCTGACACATTTAAATATTCTCATATTGTTTTTGCAACGACAACATACAATAACGGAATATTTGAAACAATGGAAAACCTGCTCCACAATATAGCAGCACACAATCTTCAAAACAGAAAAATTGTACTGATTCAAAATGGTTCTTGGGCGCCAACATGCGGAAGTGCAATGAAAACTATTTTAGAACCGCTGAAAGGTACTGAAATTATAGATGAATCCGTATGTATAAAATCAGCACTTAAAGAAGAACAGTTGGCTGATTTGGAATGTGTATCAGACAAAATTATTCATTCATTGGAAAATTGTTAATAAGCAAAGTCAGAATTTACCTGACTAAATTTAAAAAAGGAGAAAATTATGCAAAAGTATGTATGTTCAGTATGCGGCTATGTTTATGATCCTGCAGTCGGAGATCCTGATAACGGTATTGCTGCAGGTACAGCATTTGAAGATTTACCGGAAGATTGGGCTTGCCCTCTTTGTTCAGTAGGTAAAGATATGTTTAATGCGGAATAAAAAAATTCTGTAAACTCATAAACAGATACGAAGATTTTTCGTATCTGTTTTTTATTTAATAATTTATAAACAGCTCTATTTACGCTATATTAAAATACTTGAAATCTTTGAAAAGCATGGTATTATTAGAATTGTGAACTAAATAAAAAGGAGAATAATTATTTCAAACGAAGACAGAAGCCCTTCAAAAGGCAAGGACAAACCACTTATTAATGAAAAAATCAGAGCGAAAGAAGTTAGATTAATCGACCAAGACGGAAATAACCATGGCGTAGTACCGACATCCCAAGCATTAAGAATGGCAGAAGAAGCAGAATTAGACTTGGTAGTTATAGGAGTAAATCAAGCTCCTCCGGTTGCAAAAATTTTAAACTACGGTAAATACAAATACGAACAAGAAAAAAAAGCTAAAGAAGCTAAGAAAAAACAACACGTTGTTGATATAAAAGAAGTTAAAGTCAGATATAAAATCGATACCCACGATTACGAAGTGAGATTGAAAAATATCAGAAAATTTATATCTCAAGGAAATAAAGTAAAATTAGTAGTTATGCTGAGAGGAAGAGAAATGCAGCACTCTTCTCTTGCAATCGATTTGGCTAACAGATTTATTGCTGATTTAGCCAATGATCCAATAACAGTAGAAAAACAACCAATTGTTGAAGGCAGAAATGTCACAGCATGGTTCGCACCACAGGGATAAAAACGGTGTATATTTAATATAGAAAAGAAATACGCTTACAAAAAGCGTATTTCTTTTTTTGATGATACAATTAACTTTGGGGAGAGATAAAATGAAAACAGCACAAGTCGAAAGAAATAAAATAGTTACAAAAGAAGCCGATAATATAAAACTTGACGGCAGAAAAGGTGCAATTGTTAAAGTTTTAGGATGCGGACTATGCGGTTCGGATATTGTTAAATTCAGAGAAAAAATCGTTAAAGATGGAGCGGTTTTAGGACATGAAATTGTTGCAAAGATTGTAAGCATTGATTCTGAAACAAGTTTTAAAATCGGAGACAAAATAGTAACTTCTCACCACATACCTTGCGGAGAATGTAATTATTGCAAACATGGAAACGTATCAATGTGTGAACACTTCAAAAAAACTAACATTTTCCCCGGAGGATTTAGTGAATATGTTTACGTTTCCGAAGAACATTTAAAAAACGTAGCCTATATTGTGCCTGAGAATATTACAGATGAAGAAATCTCTTTTTATGAACCGTTAGGATGCTGTGTTCGTGCAATTAAAAGGTGTAATCTGATTGAAGGGGATAAAGTTCTGGTGATAGGACTCGGAACTATAGGACTAATTATGAGCGAAGGAATAAAAGCTTTCGGGTATAAAGTATATGGCTGCGATTTACTTAAAGAACGGATTGAATGGGCAAATAAACTAGGAATCGAATCATATAATTCGCTAAATCTAAATGATTTTGATAAAATTATCCAAGAAAAATCCGGCGGCATAGATGCCGTATTTATGACTTCCGGAGCAGATAAAGCATTAGATGTTGCTCTAAAAGTCGTAAGAAAGGGCGGAAAAATATTGGTATTTTCTTCAACTCCCCAAAATACCGGATATCCGAACAATGAAATTTACTACAAAGAATTGACTGTCATGGGAAGCTATTCACCTTCACCCAAAGATTTAAAAGACTCTTTTGAATTATTAACAACCGGAAAAGTTAATGTTAAAGGACTTTCAACCCACTACAGTTTAGAAAATGTTCAACAAGCAATAGATGACACTATTTCAAATAAAATTATGAAGGCATATATCAAAATTAGCGAATAATGCGCCTGCATATATCCAAATTACGCCGCAGCCATATCTACAAATAGACAATGGAAAATGGTTGTTGTAAAATGACTTTATATTTTCGATGATACATAAAAGGAGAAAGTAATGACAGAAACTATTGTATTACAAGGTATTGATAAAGACCAAAAAATATATAAAGAAATAACTCCCGGAGGATACGGGATTGCTATAAAAACAAAAAATATATTGTTTTCAAATCAATCTAAATTTCAAAAAGTAGAAATTTTTGAATCTGACTCATCATTAGGCAGAGTTTTAACGCTGGATGATTTAATGATGACAACAGAAGGCGATGAGTATCATTATCACGAAATGATAGCACACATACCGATGATGCAGCACCCGAATCCTAAAACAGTTTTGGTTATTGGAGGCGGTGACGGAGGAACTGTAAGAGAAGTTCTTAAACACGATACTGTAGAAAAAGTTGTATTATGTGAAATTGACGGAATGGTTATTGATGCGTGTAAAGAATATCTTCCGACAATTGCATGTGAGCTTGATAATCCAAAATGCGAGATTCTTGTAGAAGATGCTATTGAGTATATAAAAGACAAAGAAAACTTGTTTGATATAATACTTATTGACTCTACAGACCCTATGGGCCCCGGCGAAGGTTTATTTACCGACGAATTCTATACAAATGTAAAACGCTCATTAAAAGAAGGCGGTATAATGGTTGCCCAATCAGAATCACCATTTACAAATAAACAAGAAATAAAAAAAATGTACGAACAATTAAGAAGAGTATTCCCAATTGTTTCTACATACACTTCTAATATACCTACTTATCCCGGCGGATACTGGGCTTGGGCATTTTGTTCAGATTCTGTTAAACCTCTTTCATATTATGACGAAAGACGTGGGACAGAAATTACAAAAACTTGCAAAATCTATAATAAAGAATACCATAATGCAAGATTTGCCCTGCCTAATTACTTAAAAGAATTAGTAGGATAAATTCAGAGAATTAAAAAATAAAAAGGACACCGTAATGTCCTTAAAATGGTAAGTATATTAAATCTTAAACTTTATGGATTTACAGGTAATTTAATAAGCTCATGTTCATGCTTTGAGCGGCTACCTGTAAACTTGCTTGATATGCGTACTGAGCTTGATACCATTGGGAAACGGCAGCAGCTATATCAACATCTTGTAATTGAGATAAATAAGATGTTAAATTTTCATTATTTGTTTCCAATGTAGATTGAGTCATTTCCAGTCTGTTATGTACACCGCCAAACTTTGTTTGTTCTGTTACCATATCATTATGAGACTTGCTGAACATATCAAGAGTTGAGAACATCTTTTCATATCCGGCTTTTTCTGCTGTTGTATCACCGGCTTCTTTTGCAGCAATAACTTCTTTTAATGAATTACTTAATAACTGCAATGCGCCAAAAACACCTTCTGCTTGTTCTTTATATCCGGCAGTAAGACCTGTACTATCTTTACCGTTTCCGTATAGTCCTCCGCCTTCGTATTCATAAGTTATATTTCCGCTATCGTCGGTTTTCTTTAGTACTATTCTGCCTGCTGAATCAGTATATGTATCCGGTTTCCCTTCGACAGGTTCTAAACCGTCAGCACTTAAACCTGTTCTGTATAAGTTTCCGTTTTCATATCTGTATATATCTTCATTATTTTCGGTTGTTTTTATAACTTTTTTACCGTTTGGAGCAGTAAATACGTTAGCAGAATCATCTCCTGCTCTATAGTATCCGAATACTTTATCTCCGGTTGTATTTAGAACTTCAAAAACTCCGTCTGCAACTTCAGTAGTGCGAACATAATCACTATTATCATATGTTGTTCCGTTATACACAATTTCACCGGTTTCTTCATTTATTGTATAAGGTGTAATTTGAGTGTTTGCACCGCCAAATACAAAATTTCCGTTAAACTCGGTATTTGCTAAATCAACCATTGTTTTTGTAAGTTCATCTATCTCTGTTTTTAATGCCTTTAGAGAAGGAACACCGTACGTTTGACTGTTTGCCTGAGTTGCCTTATCCCATGCTTGTGTCAAATAACCCTCTGCCAAAGTCATTAAATCATCAAGGTTATCCAATTCCTCCATGCCCATGTTCACATTTTGATTAAAGGTTTCAATTTGTCCTAACTGACGGTTGGTATTAACAATGTTAACAGCAGCAATTGGATCGTCAGTAATACTTGCGACCTTTTTTCCCGAAGCCAATTGCTGTGTTATCCTATTGAAATTTGCTTCATTTCTTTGAATATCTGCTGTTAATAAATTGTACCTTGCTGCTGTTGAGATTCTGTTGTTGTACATAATTATTACCTTCCTAAAGTCATTAAAGTATCAAGACACGAATTAACTACGTTGAACACTTGTGCTGCGG
>CADBPN010000122.1 GCA_902796585.1 uncultured bacterium | reverse complement strand
TATAGGGTACTAAGTGCAGTCCTCAACACGATGTTTGCAGTCTGTTGGGGGCTGCCCCCTATATAAGTATTATTTACTATAACCCTTATTTTGTCAAGTGTTGGGACTGAATTCGTTGCATCATATTACGGCTGTTCTGTCGGTAATTATTTTTAAAAAAATTGTGTTTTATATTAATAAAAATTTTCATCTATATGTTTGATTTCAAATTACTGAATATATTCTAAACTTAAAGTAATTAAGATAGAAAATCGGAAGCTGTTTTTATTTTCGGGTTTCCATTTTTTTGTAAAAAGGGAGAGGTATGGCTAAATCAAATTTAAAGATAAAACCGGTTGAAAAGAAAAACAACCTTAAAGTAGTTGATGAAAATGCGATTAAAACTACGGCATACAGCGATATAAACCTTAAGAAATGGAAAGAATATGATCATGTAAAGACGGATACATTATGGGAGTTCCCGACGCGACTTAAAGAAGGCGGGCATTCAAATGAGTATCATGGAAATTACATACCTCAAATTGCACAGCAAATTTACGAAAGATATACGAAAAAAAATGATATTGTTTTGGATTTATTCTTTGGATCCGGAACTTCCGGCATTGAAGCAATAAATATGGGAAGACGCTGTATTGGTGTCGAACTTAAAGACGAACTTGCAGAATCTGTTTCTGAAAAGTTTACTCCAAAACAGCTTGTAACAGATGTTAATATTATATGCGGTGATTCAGCAAGTGAACTTGCAAAAGAAAAGATTAAAGCACGTCTTGATATTATGGGCAGAAAAGAAGCTCAATTATTAATGCTTCATCCGCCGTATGACGATATTATAAAATTTTCCGATAAGAAAGAGGATTTATCTAATTGTGCTACTACAGAAGAATTCTACGATTTGTTTGAAAAAGTAGCAAAGAACGGTTATGATTTGTTGGAAAAAGGACGTTTTGCATGCCTTATTATTGGTGATAAATACGCAAATTCTCAGCACATACCTCTCGGATTTGAATGTATGGCAAGAATGAATAAGCTGGGATTTATAACTAAAGCCATTATAATTAAAGATATGCAGGGAAATGAAAGAGCAAAGGGTAAAACCGCTAATTTATGGCGATATAGAGCACTTGCCGGCGGTTTTTATATCTTCAAGCATGAATACGTTATGGTTTTCCAAAAAGTATAGCATCGGCACGTAAGCTTTGAAGGCATTTTGTCTGTTTATTTTTACGTATTTTTAATCGAATTTTATACAAAAAAGAAACA
Source organism: uncultured bacterium (assembly GCA_902796585.1). Taxonomy (GTDB): domain Bacteria; phylum Cyanobacteriota; class Vampirovibrionia; order Gastranaerophilales; family Gastranaerophilaceae; genus CAG-196. Next base: position 6,657 of record CADBPN010000122.1, on the reverse strand, counting down.
GTATCTTTTTTGTTGATTTTATGATATTATCTAAGTCTGTATTGGCAGGAGTATTGTAATAAACGGTTAGTTATAAGGGAAAAGATGGCTAAAGTTTTATACACAGATTTTGAGGGAATTGAAGACATCATATCTTCTATGATGGATAATCCGCAAATGAAAAAAGCCCAGGCGAGAACTACTTTGTTTAATTTTTGGGATAAAATTTTACCTGACAAATTTAAGAAAAAGTCTCGTCCGTTTTCTATGCTTCCCGGAGGTGTAATGGTTATTGCTTGCGCTAATCCGGTTGTTGCGCAGGAGCTGTCTTTATACAAAGTTATTCTAATGCAAAAGTTTTCACCATATTTAAAGACTCTTAACTTAAAGGTAAAAGATTTAAAATTTGATCCCAAAAAATGGGGATAAAATTCAAAAGGAAGTTTGACGTTATGACAAAAAAAGTTTTTATAATTACGGGAGAATATTCGGGAGATATCCATGGCAGTAAAGTTGCCGAGATTTTAAAATCCGAATGTTCGGATATCGAAATAGAAGGAATCGGAGGAGAAAATCTTAAAAGAGCCGGTGCAAAACTATTCTGTGATCACTCAAAGATGTCAGGTTTCGGTTTTAACTTTAAAATGGCAATAGACCATTTAACACTCGAAAAAAGAGTTTCAGAATATTTATTGAATGAATATAAACCGGATTTGGTTTTATTAATTGATTATGGAACATTCAATTTAAGAGTTGCAAAACGATTAAAAGGCAGCGGAATTAAAGTTTTCCATTATATTCCGCCTCAAGTTTGGGCAAGCAGAAAATGGAGAATAAAAGGCATAAAGAAAGTTGTTGACAAAGTTCTTTGTATATTTCCGTTTGAAGTTGATATGTACAAAGAATACGGTATAGATGTCCATTATTGCGGTCATCCGCTTATTTCACAACTGCCGGAAAAAGCTGATAAGGAAGAATTTTTTGCAAAACATAATTTGGATTTAAATAGGCCGTTAGTGTCTGTATTCCCGGGCTCAAGACCTTTAGAGTTAAAGTTTGTAGCACAAACGCTAATAGATGGTGCAAAAAAATTAAAAAAACTTCATCCGGAAATTCAGTTTTGTATTTCACACGCTCCGAACCTTAGTGATAAGGTTTTTGATAAATATATAAAGGATACAGATTTTAAAGTTATTAAAGGAGAAAATCAGGCATTGTTAAGCGTGTCTGACTCTTTGATTTTAGCCTCGGGTACAGTTGCTCTGGAAGCATCACTGTATCAAGTTCCGTTGATTATCGGGTATAAAGGCCCTTGGATTATTTATTTAATTTATCTGTTGGTAAGATGTATCAAAAAAGTGTCGCTTCCTAATATTGTAACAGGTATGGATATTGTTCCCGAACTAATTCAAGCAAAATTAACTACGGATAATATTTGTCATGAAACAGAAAAGTTGTTGTATGATAAGAATCATAGAGAGGAAACAATTAAAAAGCTGGGATTGGTAAGAGAAAAGCTTTCGGATAAATATTCTGCAAGAGAAGTTGCCAATTGTATTATGAGTGCGTTATAAATAGTACAAAAAAGACTTTTGCTCTGCAAAAGTCTTTTTCTAACCCAATAATCTCCTTCCCCAAATTTGATTTATCCTCAAATTCTCCTAAAATTATTTATTTGTCATTGATTTGTGATTAAAAAATTTTTACTCATTGATTTGCTTAATTAATTGGGCTTTTTACTAATAAACTTACTAAATCTCTTTTCTCTTCCCCTTCAGGTTATAGAAAAATTTTCTATATCTCCTCACCTTAAAGTCTAACAGCCATCACTCCTTTCGACTACATAGAAATCATATAATTTTCTTATTTTTTTATCAAGTAAAATTTTTAAATAAAAATGTTACAATTGACCATGCTTCCCATGCCTATTAAGAAAAATTCGAATTTACAAAATTTTACGTTTGCAATTGTATAAAACCTATTGACAACTCTTATTTTCAGTGAGTTCTCCAAATATATTGTTTTTTATTACTTTGAAAGTTTAATTTTATTTTCTAATACAACCCAAATCCTCTTTGTCTGTTTTTCCGTCATAGTTGTTATCAAGACCATCGAAACAAGAACCGATAGAATCTTCTCCTTCTGCTCTCGGAACAAATTTAAGCCATTTATCCGGAATCTTTGTCCATTGATATAGGAAAAAATCTCTATAAAATTTTGCGGCTTTAGGATTTTTCATAATTAACATATTTTCATCATTTTTGTTTTCTCCGCTTGACGAAAAGTTCATTGAACCTATTACCAAATATTCATCATCAATTATTACTGATTTTGAATGCATTTTTCCTGCATAGTTCTCTGCTTTAACCGGAATTCCGGCATTCCTGAGTTCTTTATGCTTAGAATAAGCACCTGTTGCGTTTAAAGAATCCACAATTACTTTTACGTCGACTCCTCTATTGTGTGCATTTATAAGTTCTCTTATAAAACCTTTATGAGTAATAATAAAAGACGGGACATAAATATATTTTTTTGAATTTTTTATAAGCGGAAGAATTGCATCTGTGATTCCGGATTCTTTTGGTGAAAAGTATATTTTAAACTCTTCTTGCTGAGAATGTTTTATAATAGATTTTTCATTATGGAAATTACCAGAAAACATTTGTTCAAACTCTTTTGTGTAAATGTTTGCAGCCTCCGGAGATTTTATAACAACAATTGCATTAGAATTAAATCCGGACATGTCAGTGTGTGATAAATTGGCAGAACCGGTTATAACTATTGAATTATCAAAAATATAAAATTTATTATGCATTATTTTTCCTGCTTCTTGTGAAAATTTGTCATTTTTTGCGTTAGGAAACATCTTAATAAATTTATTTGTGTCCGGATAAATATTTTCTCCTTTAGAGTCAACATCATATACAACTCTGATTTGAACCCCTCTTGCTTTAGCATTACTTAAAGCTTTCTCAATTTGAGGTACGGAAGAATATCCGTATATTGCAATATCAATTTTGTTTGCAGCTTGATTAATATTAGATACGAGCTCTTTACAAATGTCGGAAGAACAGTTTCTTGTTGGATATAAAACACTTGTGTGGTCAGATAATATTAATTTTATATTTTTGTCTTTAAAAGTAGAATTATATTTTGATACGGGAAATGATTTAAAGTAATCGTTATGAGGCATTTTGTATTTATTTTTTTGTTCTTTTGAAAATATATTTCGAATTTGACTTTTTCTTACAACAACAAAATTCGGAAATTTTTTTGCATTTAATTCTGATACAGGATAATATTTGTCCTCGTCAAGATTTATGATAACAAATTTACTTTTTCTTATTGATTTTAGTTGTTTATCAAAAGCAGCTCTGTTTATAATTTGATTATTTTTTATTCCAAAAGGAGAATTTTCAAATCTTGTTCTATAACTAAACTTGTAATAAATTAAATCGTCACCAATTATTTTTACTGTTCTGTTTGCTAAAAAATTTTTTGTCCAATATTTACCTAAACACCCAAGGATAAAAGCTTCGTCATTTGTTAAATTTAAAGCCGAAGCTAATTGTTTGTTATTAGAGGTATATCCGCAATCAAAAGTTTTAAAATTTTTTAAATAAAAATTTTCTCCGCTTTTTAATTTTATTTCTATAGGAGAAACTACATTTTCTATATTAGATGTATTTTCGTTTGTATAAATTCCGTACCAAACAGAAAACAATACGCATAAAATAATTAAAAATAAACCCCCGTAAGATTTTGGTGTAAAATTATTCATTAATAATCCTCAAAATCTTGTTTTCAATAATTGCTCTTTTCCCGATAGGGATTGTTATTTTGTTTTTAGAATGCGTAATTTGAAATCCGCTTACAATAGGAATATCCAATTTTTTTGCAAGTTCTTCAAAATAATTGTCAAGCCAATTTGCATTATCTGTATCAAGAAAATCGCCCAAAATAATCCCTTTACAATATTTGTCAAATTTTTCAATATTTAAAAGCTGCTGAAACATTTTATCTATTTTGTAAACGGGTTCGTTTAAATCTTCTGCAAAGAAAATAAAATCATCGTCCGGCAAGAAGTCTAAGCCGCATAAAGATACAACCGTAGAAAGATTTCCGCCGAATAATATGCCTCGACATTTGCCGTTTTTATAGCATTTACCGTTTGATATAAAACTAAGTTCTTTGTTGTTTATTGCATCAAAAAAATGCGTTTCATTAAATTTGTTGGATTCATAAAAATCAGTGCAAGCCATTGGAGAATGATATGTTGTTATGCCGGCTTTTTTATAAATCATAAGTAAGAGCGCTGTTACATCAGAGTATCCGCAAAACGGCTTGGAGTTTCGTTTTATAAGGTCATAGTCTATTTTATTTATAATCCTTATTGCTCCATATCCGCCTCTTGCGGCTAAAATAAGTTTTATATCTTTCGAAGAAAAAAATTTATGCAAACAATTAATTTTCTCTTCGTCAGTTCCTGCCAAATAATTATTCTTATTTAATATGTTATCAGACAAACAAACATTATATCCTAATGATTCAATATGTTTCTTCGCTTTTATAACAGCTTCTTCTTCGCATTCTCCCGAGAGTGCAATAATTCCTATTGTGTCACCTTTTTTTAGTCTCATAGCATTATTATTATAAAGGATTTTATACATTTACACAAATTCTTTTTAATAAACAAACAGGCATTTTGTATGAATTACAAAATGCCTGTTTAAAAACTCTTATTACCCCAAAACTATTATAAATAACAAGCTCTTTTCTTATGCTAAACCTAATGCTTTTTTATACCAAGAAAAAGACTCAACTTCTGAACCATTGAAAGTGGTTTTAACTTGTTGTTTTTTTAAATAGTTTTCAAATTCATCGTTAAATGTAGATTTAACTGTTTTTGTTTCTGTAGAGACTAACTTCATTTCTTTTCTCCTATATTATTAGTGATACATATTATATATTAATTTTGATTTGTCATCAGTTAAATTACATTACCACGCGTCTATGATATCATGAAAAAGGCATCCCTGCAATAGTATTGTAAAGAAATATTATGCATTTTTATGAAAATTATTCTTTAGAATTAGTTAAAAATGATAAAATAAATTTTACGAATTGTAAAATTTATTTCTAAAAGTAGCAAAAAAATTTATTATAGTTTTTATAATAAATTGAAAGGGAAATGATAATGCAAATAAATTGTAGCGAAACACAAAGCTTTAGTGGACTACGGACATCTAACGGTATAATGTCAAGGTTGGATAGTCCAAAACGTTATATTCAATACCAAAAACTGGTTAAGCAAATGGAAGATTGCAATATTGATTGTCTGTTGTCACAAAACGAAAACGGACGTTTATCTGCAAAATTGAGTAGTGAATCAGGCAAAGAGTTAGCTGAACAGAAAGAAAGTGTAATAAGTGCTTTGTTAAACTTAACTCCAATCAGATTTATAAAGAAAATGTGCAAAATTGCAACTGATATGGATTCACAAGTTAATAAAATATAAATATCAAAATATTTGCATATCAACTATTTAATGTGCGTTACTCTGTCCTTGAATGCCGTTTTTATTTCTGAGTTTATAACTTTTAAAACTTCTGCATATAAATCTGAAGTTACTTCGGAATTAGATATTTGACCGGTAAATTTTATGGTCACATAATTATCCAACCAATGGTTTACAGCATCTCCTCCTGCTTTGTATGCCATGTACTCTTCGTCAAAATGTCTTTTTAAATTAAACAACTTTTTTAAATTTTTTCGTGGAGAAGTTTCATCCAATTTTGCATAATGATAAATTTCTTGTTTAATTTTATTCAGCATTTCCGATTCACTTGCAGAATTTGAACGTTCAAGAAGTCCTGCAAGTCCTTTTTGTCCTCTTGTGCAACCCATTGCTGAATAATTGAAATTTGCAATTCTGCGCATTAGAGACTGTTCTAATTCTTGTATTTCACTATGTGACAGTTCGTATTTTTCAAAGTTTATGCCAATTTTTTTTATGAATCGTAGGAATTTTTCTTTAATGCTAAAAGCGCTGGAAAGAGCGTGTTCGGATTCGTGAGTTGCGGTATCAACTAAATTTATTGAAGAATTTTTATCGACAGGCATGTTAAGCAAAGGTCTTTTACCAAATAATACACCTCCGGCAGAATTGTCATACCAGGATTCAGCTTCTTTTAAAGAAAAACCTCTTTTTTGCATTTGGGCAACAAATTCTTCTCTTGTACAGCACAAATCTATTTTACTCATATATTTAGCATTAATTGTTTCTGCAAAAACACTTTTCATTTGTTCCGGTGATAAATGACCTTTAGATTCATGTACCAACTTAGAAATATTTTCTCCTAAATATCTGCAATTTTCGAGAATTTGCGATTTTGGCATTATTCCCAGTGCTTGAAATATAAAATTCAATGATTTCATAAAATTACCCTAATAATGTTCCCGTATAAATATAAAGTACATTTCTCTAAAAAATTGCCTAAATATTTGTTTTATTTATACAAATCTTTACAAAAAAGCGAGCAAAAAAAATTCAAAATCTGTCAAATTTCGGTTTTTTCACACGCTCATATAGTTAAGAAAAGTTAATAAATATTTATTTTGTAACCAAAAGCGAGGTCTTATTGTTTGCTTGTTTTAACTTATCCTCTAAACAGCCTA
>CADBPN010000121.1 GCA_902796585.1 uncultured bacterium | reverse complement strand
GAAAAGTTTTCTTTACTTGTTTCTTTTTGCTGTTTACTGTAATTGTCATACACTTTACCTCCAAATGTAAACATGGTTATCTAACTACTACACAGTTATATAAAGTTTTTTTGTTTTCAAAAATTGCCTTTTTTTTCTCTTTTGTTAAGATTTTGTTACATACCTTTTATTTAGGGTAATTTTTACACTTAATCTTAGTAATAACAATATATCATATTTTTACATTTTCGTGTTTACTCTACCAGATTTTTTTACAAAACTTAATTCTTTTTAAATGATATATTTTAGCCAATTTCACTTATAACAACAAAAACTACCATTAACAATTCTTAATATTTATTACTCACTGGGGATAGTAATACGGAATTCACTGCCTTTATTTATCTTTGTACTAACATCAATTTTGCCTTTGTGTTTTTCAACAATTTTTCGTGATATAGCAAGACCTAAACCTGTTCCCACCCCAACACCTTTTGTTGTATATCCGGCATCAAAAATTTTGTCCGGCTCTTTTATTCCGGAACCATTATCTTTTATTTTTACAATTAAATTTTTATTTTTATAATTTGTGTCAATAGTAATTTTGCCATTCCCTGAAATCGCATGTGTTGCATTTACAAGAATATTCATAAACACTTGATTTAACATATTTGGATAGCATTTTACCGGCGGTAATTTTCCGTAATGTTTTACTATTTCTATTCTGTTTTTTGTTTCATGCCTTATCAAGTCTAACGTCAAATCAATCTCTTTATTAATATCAGCTTCCTGAAGTTCTGCTTCATCCAGACGAACGAATTTTCTCAAAGAAACCACAAGTCTGTTTATTCGTTCTATCGCTTCGGCATCAATTTGATTAATTTCCGTTAATAATTCATTAATTTCTTTGTCTTGAATTTGAGTGATTAATTTTCTTGTTATTTCGTTATTAGATTTAATTGACGCAACCGGAGTATTTATTTCGTGAGCTACTCCTGCAACAAGCTGACCAAGTGATGCCATTTTTTCCGAGTTAATCAATTGTAACTGAGTTGCTTTCAATTCTTTCAATGCACGCGTTAAATCGCTTACCATTTCTTTATTCTTTTTATATAATTCACCTTGTATAATAGCATTTCCAAGTTGCGAAGATACTCCGGAAAGAACTTCTAATGTATCATCCAGCTTGATTTTTTGTTTGGTTGAAAGAACAATTATTCCAAGAAGTTTTGTCAAATGATAAATTGGAAGTACAATCCTCTGAACAGTTTCCCTAAAAGGTTCTGCCTCTTTGTACTCTTTTCTGCAAGTAGTATAAGAGACCTTGTTGTTCAATAAACAGCTTATAATATCATCATCAAATGTAATGCATTTACCTTTATCTTTTGTATGAAATGTTTCACATATTTTAAAATTCTTCTTTTTAGCATTGTATTCTGCATAATACCCGCGAAAAGCGCCGAACATTCCGGCAAGTTCAGTTAATGCGGATTTTAGTATAACCGAAGTATCTATAGATTCTCTTATTGTATTTGATACATTATTGAGAAGCAAAAGTTTCATTGCTTGAGACTGTGCTTGCAATTTAATTTTAGAAAGATTTTTATTCTCATTTTCCAAGATATCTATTTTATTTTGAAGAGATTTATTCCGTTTTTGCAAATTGGATAAACTTTCATTTGCAGTGACATCTGTAAGGATAATTATAGTGTACCTTCCGCGTTTTGTAGAATTCATATCATAATAAAAATAATCGTTAGAATATGTTTGATACATTACATGCGCAGAAAAATCTTCATTGGTTTTCAGTGCCTGTGCAATCGGAGAATGTACTGATACATCATTACTCTCCAGTGCACAAATATCATAATATAATTTATGCGAAAATTTTCTAATATCATCAAAATCTTTGAATATTCGCATAAAAACATTGTTTCTAAAAACAACATTTTTATTTTCATCCACAACAACAACTGCACTGCTGAATTTATTAAATAAATCAAATTTCCCCATGATAATATTATATAGCTTTATTGAACAATAAAACTTTTTGTAACATTTTGTAAATATTAAGTCAATTTTTGTCGGCTAATTTACTTTATATACATGGAAGAAGTGTAAGTTATGAATATTTCGCCAAATGAAAATAGTGTGTCCTCCCAAGGCAATTGGAAGGCATTTGATAATTTTAAAAAGAAGGTTGGGCAAAAATGTCTCGACCACTTACCTTCTCATACGCATAAAGAAACCGAACGCGGTCTTGATAAAATGCGAAAAACTGACGAATTCATTTCTGATCCTATGTGGAACAGAGGTATTATGGGAGCAACGGCAATACTTACACAACCTGTTATTGACTACAATAACCCGAGAGTTGACAAAGACACCAGAGAAGTCTCCGCAATAAGAACTATTTGTAAAATCGTTGCAGGAACGACTGTCGGCATGTTTTGCGTAAGAGGACCAATGAGAAATATCGTTAAATCCATGACAGATATTAACGGTACAAAACGTTGGAGTAAATGGCTTCTTCCGAAATCTAAACTAGGAGAAATTACAAAGAATGAAAAATTCTTGAAAAATTATCGTTCGGCTTTGGCAATGATAATGTCACTTGGAGCAATGATGTATACTAATTTTGCACTTGATGCTCCGTTAACAATTTTCTTAACAAATTTATCACTGGACAAAAGAAAAGAACTGGAAAAGAAAGAAAAATCAAAAAACGGCGACTCTTTCGAAAAATCAAGGGAGGTGACTGAATAATGACAAAAACATCTATTCTAAAACCGCTTGAATATATTTATGAGCACTTTAAAAAAGACACCTCCAAAATGCTTGTTATAACAGGCACTTTAGGGTGGGCATTATCTTCTCTTGCTCAAATGGGCGCTGTTATTACAAACCCCAAACTTTCTTCCGAACAAAAAAGCTTTTTACTCCCGCAAGAATTAATGGATGCAATAGTAAATGTCGGAGCCTTTTTTACTGTCACTTTATGCGCTAAAAAACTTATTGCCAAAATGGCTTCTACAGGTAAAATCGCACCGACAAAAGTTAGGGAATATTTGAATAAGCATAAAGATTTATATGGAAATAAAATTGGTAAATTTGATTTTGATTTGGATACGGTATTAAAAAATGATAATAAATTTCCGGCAGATTCGTACTACAGATACAAGAATTTTGTAACAACTGTCGGAACTGTAGGTGCAGGGATTTTGTCAAGCAATATTATTACACCGGTAATAAGAAATGCTACCGCATCAAGAGTTCAAAAACAGTATATTAACAACAAAGATGAAATACACGCAAGACAAAGAGCAATATATCAAAACTTACAAACAAATGGAAGTATGAGAATATAATAATAAATTTTAATTTTACGTGTTTTATATATTATATATAATAGTAATTCTCATATTTGGTGTATTTATGAATTTAAATGTAAATAATCAATCTTTTAAAGGTTATTCAAATGTTTTATCAAGGGTTATACAGGATAATTCCGACAGAAAAGTTGCTTTTTTATCTGTAAAACTTGATAACTACGGTAACAAAGATTTAGAAACCTTTAGGCAATTAAAAAGAAGAATGAACTTATCACAAGAGCTGGTTAACGATGATGTTTTAACTCTTACATATTTAAAAAATGATAAAAATTCTGAAGCATTTTTCTACGACAAATTTATATTACCCGCACAAAAAAATTGCACAGAACTTGGAGCCGGACTTTTTTCATTCCTATCCGATTTAATGTATCAAATTAAAGGTTCATCACATAATAATACTGACATTACCGGTTACATGGATGTGGCGGAAAAGGCAAAAGAAAAACTATGTGAAATAAGCAAAAATGAACGATTCGGTCATGAGTTTGTTAAAGATGCTTTATTTGGAAGAATTTCCGTTCAACAAGATGCAGAATTTTTTTATAATATATTACAAAAAAAGATTTGAATAAAAAACATGTTATAATTTTGTTGTACAAATAATATTATGCCGAATTAATTGAATCCGGCTTACGAGTTTAATTATGGAACGAAAATTTGAAATAGCATCTAAATATAAACCTGCAGGAGACCAGCCAAAAGCGATAGAACAACTTGTTGACGGTATAAAAAAGGGGGATGATACTCAAACACTTCTCGGTATAACCGGTTCCGGAAAAACTTTTACCATAGCTAATGTAATAGAGCGGGTTCAGAAACCTACGTTAATTATTGCACACAATAAAACTCTGGCTGCACAGCTCTACAACGAGTTTAAGGAACTTTTTCCGAATAATGCGGTAGAGTATTTTATTTCTTATTACGACTACTACCAACCGGAAGCATACATTCCAAGAACTGACACATATATAGAAAAGTCCGCCAGCATAAATGAAGAAATAGACCGTTTAAGACACAATACAACAAGAAGTTTGTACGAAAGAAATGATGTTATTATTGTCGCTTCTGTAAGTTGTATTTACGGTTTGGGACTTCCTGAAAGTTATTTTAGAGGAACAATTAAAATTTCAGTTGGTGATGAACTTGAACGTAACGAACTTATAAAACACCTTGTTATGACAAGATACACAAGAAACGACCTTGTACTGGAACGTTCAACTTTTAGAGCAAGGGGTGATATTTTAGAAATCATGCCGGCTTACGAAAAAATTATTACAAGAATTTATTTCTTTGGCGATGAAATTGAAAAAATTGTGAGAATTGATAATCTTACCGGAGAAATTCTTGAATCACCGGAAAGTGTATACATTTATCCTGCAGTCCACTATATAGCTTATGATGAAAATGAAGATGAAACGCTGGATTTAATAAGAGCCGAGCTGAAAAGCAGGGTTGCGGAATTGGAAAGCGAAAATAAAATTCTTGAATCTCAAAGACTTCAACAAAGAGTAAAATATGATATGGAAATGATTAAAGAAATGGGATACTGTTCAGGTATAGAAAATTACTCAAGAATAATTGAACGTCGTCCGGTTGGGTCAGCTCCGGCTACTCTTTTAGATTATTTTAGGGGCGATTTTTTGACCGTTATAGATGAATCTCATGTAACACTTCCTCAATTAAACGGAATGTACCATGGAGATTCTTCAAGGAAACAAGTTCTTGTTGATTTTGGATTCAGATTACCTTGTGCAAAAGATAACAGACCATTAAAATGGGAAGAATTTTTTGCAAAAGTAGGACAAAAAATATATATTTCTGCAACTCCCGGAGAATTTGAAAAGAAAACATCCGAACAAATTGTTGAACAAATTATTCGTCCTACGGGACTTGTAGACCCTAAAATTCATGTTCGTCCGATAGAAACACAAATTGCCGACCTTAAAGAAGAAATTGCTAAACGTGCTAAAAAAGATGAAAGAGTACTTATTACAACTCTTACAAAGCGTATGGCTGAAGATTTAACAGATTTCTTCCTGCAAGAAGGAATAAGAGTAAGATATTTGCACAGCGGAATAAAATCAATAGAACGTGTTGAAATATTACGTGATTTAAGACTGGGAGAATTTGATGTTTTAATTGGTGTAAACTTGTTAAGAGAAGGTTTGGATATTCCGGAAGTCTCACTCGTTGCGATAATGGATGCAGACAAAGAAGGATTTTTGCGTTCTGATACAAGTCTGATACAAACAATAGGTCGTGCCGCACGTAATGCTTGCGGAGAAGTAATAATGTATGCTGATAAAATTACCGATTCTATGCAAAGAGCAATTGATGAAACGAATCGTAGGAGAGATATTCAGCTTGAACACAATAAAAAATACGGTATTATTCCTCAAACAATTAAAAAACCAATTGAGAATAACTTGCTTTCTCTTGTTGCAAGTTATCGGGATTTGGAAGATATTGTCGCGGAAGAAATGGTAGATTTAGGTATAGAAAAGAAAGATTTACCGAAACTTATTACAAAACTTGAAAAAGATATGCATAAAGCAGCTAAAATTCTTGACTTTGAACGAGCAGCAGAAATTCGAGATCAGCTTAAAAAATTACGTGAAATGGTTTAATTTTTAAATATTTCCATAGCTCTTTCAAGAATTCCGTTCATATAAGCGATTGCCATTCCGTAATTTACCATTGGAACATGTTGTTCTTTTGCCCGCTTAATTCTGGACTGCATTTCTTGTTCATTAATCATACAACCGCCGCAATGAATTATAAGTGAAAACTTCTTTAAATCTTGAGGAAACTCTCCACCTTGAGTAAATTCAAAATTTATATTTTTTCCTGTAAAATCCTTTATCCATTTAGGAAATTTCACTGTACCTATATCATTACATTGTCTGTGGTGAGTGCAGCCTTCAGAAATTAATACAGTATCTCCGTTTTTAAGCGAGGAAATTTTTTCTGCACCATTTAGAAGTTCATCTAATTTACCCCTATAGTTTGCCATAAGAATAGAAAAAGAAGTAAGAACAATATTAGAAGGCACCATTTCCTTAACTTTGTTAAAAACTTGTGAATCTGTAATAACGTATTTTGGATTAACCATATTTAATACATTTTGCAACTCTTCCGGCTGTACACAAATTGCAACTGCATTAGCGTCAAGAACTTCTCTTAACGTATTTTGCTGAGGAAGAATAATTCTGCCTTTAGGTGCTGATTCATCAATTGGTATTACAAGAATTACAATATCACCGGGCTTAAGCCTGTCTTTTATAATATATTTTTCTTTTTTATTTTCATTAATTAAATTACTAATTCTTTCTCTTAGTTCATTTATACCTTTATTCGTTTTTGCACTTACATACAAATAAGCATTTTCATTCTCTGAATCAGACAACATTAAATCATCTTTGTTCATTACAATTAAATAAGGAATTTTTTTTGACTTGAACTCATTGACTAACTCATAATCATAACTTTGAAAACCAACGGTCACATCTATTACTAAAACTGCAATATCTGTCTTATCCAAGATTCTCTTGGTTGAGTTAACTCTTTCCTCTCCAAGCTCAGAAAAATCATTTATTCCCGCTGTATCAATTATTACAACAGGCCCCAGCGGAAGAATTTCCATTGATTTTTCGACAGGATCTGTAGTTGTACCTTTAATATCAGATACAACGGATAATTTCTGATTTGTTACAGCATTTACAACAGACGATTTTCCGCTGTTTGTGCAACCGAAAAAAGATATATGAGGTCTTTCTGATTTAGTTACAGACTGCATCATTAAAAAGTCACCTAAGCTTCAATAAATCTGCCCATTTTACGGAATTTATTATATCTTTGTTTTCTTAGTTCATCCGGCGTTAATAATGACAACTTATTAAATGCTCTTATAATTGCACTCTTCATAGAAGAAGCCGTTGCATTGTAATCGTTATGTGCACCGCCTAAAGGTTCCGGAATTTCTTCATCTATAATACCAAGTTCCAATAAATCTTTTGAAGTAATTTTCAAAGCTTCCGCCGCATCTGCAAATCTTGCCGCATCACGCCACAATATAGATGCACAACCCTCCGGAGAAATAACAGTGTAATAAGAATGTTCAAGCATCATAACACTATTTGAAACCGCAAGCCCCAAAGCGCCGCCGCTACATCCCTCACCTGTTATTATAGAAACAATCGGAACAGAAAGTTTTGACATTTCTCTTAAATTCATTGCTATTGCTGCACCTTGTCCTGTTTCTTCAGCTTTAATTCCCGGGTAAGCACCGGGAGTATCAATTAATGTGATTATTGGCATACGAAATTTTTCTGCATGCTTAAACAGACGCAAAGCCTTTCTGTAACCTTGAGGTTGAGGCATACCAAAATTATATTCCAAATTTTCTTTTGTACTTTTTCCTTTTTGGATTCCAATAATCATAACAGGTTTGCTGTCAAATTTTGCTATACCTCCGATTATGGCCCTATCATCCATTCCTTCTCTATCACCATGAAGTTCTACAAAATTTTCACACATTAAATTTACATAGTCTAAAAATTTTGGTCGTTCCGGATGTCTTGATATTTGTAATTTTTGTGAAGGTTTCAATGTTGAATATAACTCCTTTTTCTTGTCTTCGGCTTGCTGTTCAAAAGATTGTATTTGTGATTCTAAATCCAAGCCGTTATTTTCACTTAATTTTTTTAGTTCATCTATTTTATTTTGTATATCAATGATTGGTTTTTCAAAATCTAATACTACCATTTTTTCTTAGTAAATAAGTGAGTAAGCGAATGATTGAATAAGTAAATTTATTTCAATAATGTTATTAAAATGACCTATTCTCCTATTCCCTTCTTTCTTATTAACTCCTTTCATGTATTTCTAATATGTTACCGATAACTTTTCTTAAATTTTTCCTCTTTGAAACAATATCGACCTGTCCGTATTTTAATAAATACTCTGCTGTTTGGAAATCATCCGGAAGCTTTTGCCGAATTGTTTGCTCAATAACACGTCTGCCTGCAAAACCTATTCTTGCACCTTGTTCTGCAATAATAATATCACCCAGTGTGCCAAAACTTGCTGTAATCCCTCCGAAAGTTGGCTCTGTCAACAAGTTTATATAAAGGATTCCGGCTTCGTCAAGCTTACCGGCTGCGCATGATGTTTTTGCCATTTGCATTAAAGAGAGTGCACTTTCTTGCATTCTTGCACCTCCGGAAGATGTAACAGCCAGCATAGGAATCTTTAATTCCAGGGCTTTTTCCATAATACGTGTAACTTTTTCTCCGACTACACTACCCATCGAGCCGCCCATATATTCAAAATCCATTACTGCTACAGCAATTTTATGTCCATGGATTGCACCTATACCTGTAATTACAGCTTCATCAAGGCCCGTTTTTTCATGAGCCTTTTTGAGCCTGTCAGCATAAGATTCCGTATCAAAAAATTCAAGCGGATCAGTAGGTAAAATATTTTTAAAAAGTTCCTCAAAAGAACCTTCATCAAATAATTGAGCAATTCTTTTTCTTGCTCCAATTCTGTAATGGTAGTCACAGTGCGGGCACACAAACATATTTTCTTCCAAATCTGTCTTTAGAAGCTGTGCATCGCAGTGAACACATTTTGTCCATAGTCCCGGGACATCTGCATCGACACCTTTTATATCTTTTGCTCTTCTTTCAATTTGAGCTTCTTTACGCTTATCAAACCATTCTTGTATTGTCATAAATTATAATTATCGGTTTTATTAAAAACCGTCCTTCTCCTTTGTCTTTATTATTTTTCTGTGCTAACAACTCAACACATACCTCATATTCTACAACAAATATTTTTTTTCGGGTAGTTTATTACAAAATTTTTAATTTCAATTACATAGAAATAGCAAAAAATATTTTTTGATGTTTTAATACGAGTATCATGAGAATATTCGAAATCACTAACACGTTTAATAAAACCAATTTCAGAAACAACGATTCTAAAAAGCAAAATCGCGAGTTTATTGATATTATTGCTGATAATGTAAAAAATCCTCGTGATGTAAAAGATTGTGTTGCAGTTCCAAGAGGTATTTTTAAAGCTTATATATACTTAATGATGGGAAGCAGTTTGATGCTTATTGGAGCTGCTTTACCAAATAGATGGAAGGGTCTAAAGACCGGATTCAATATAGGAAGCGCCATACTTTCGGGGATAAGCGCAGTTTACTTTGCGAAACCGTTTGCTGTCAAAGGTTTATCACCTACCGTAGAAAAAGCTAAAATAGTATAACATTATACTAAAAAAACTCTTGACAATTAGCATGCTTTCATGTAGCATGAGCTCATAGTCGCAGACAGCCAGTGTCAATAAGACTTAATAGAGAAATCAACTGGCCGAGATTACACACAGTATAATATAAATAGCTTATATGTTTGTAGATTTTGCGATTATCAGGAAAAGATTGCAAAATCTTTTTAGTATGAAAAAAGGTCGAACGGAAATATAATCCGAAATATATAAACAAATAAAGGAGCAAAAAATGTCAACAAAAGCTTTTAAAGACGATAAGATTAAACTTATCAAAGAAAAAATTGATAAAGCTCAAGTTGCTATTGTTACCGAATACAAAGGTCTAAGCGTAGAAGAAATTACTAAGCTTAGAAGAGAATTGCAAAAAGATGGCGGTGATTACATGGTTACTAAAAATACCCTTGCTAAAATCGCTATAAAAGGAACACCTTACGAAGTATTAGCTGATACTTTAAAAGGACCTATTGCTCTTGCATTCGGTTTTAATGATCAAGTAGCACCTGCAAAAGCTTTATCTAAATTTATTAAAGATACAAAAAAAGGAGAAATCCTTGCAGCAGCTCTTGACGGTCAATTATTGTCAGCAGCTGAAGCTAAAGCATTAGCAAATGTTCCTTCAAGAGAAGAACTTTATGCAAAAATGCTTGGTTGTATCAATTCACCTGCTTCAGGAATCGTTGGCGGTATCAATGGTGTTATGTCAGCTCTTGTTAGAGCAATTGCCGCTGTTCGTGACCAAAAGGCATAAACATATTTTGGCTTGTAATTAAATTTACCGGCTCAAATTAAAAAGTATTACAAAAAAACAAAATAAAAAGGAGAAAATCATGAGTGTAGATGCAATTTTAGAATCAATTGAAAAATTAACTTTATTAGAAGCTGCTGAATTAGTAAAAGCTATGGAAGAAAAATTCGGCGT
>CADBPN010000120.1 GCA_902796585.1 uncultured bacterium | reverse complement strand
CGTTCTCTCCAAGGAGAGATAGACGGTTTGTGAATCGGTATGTAAATAATCATAACCTTAACGCAATCAACCTCCCTCGGGGGAGGATAGAATTTCAAAATTCGTTAGAATTTTAGATATTCCCTTTTCCGCTTGCCAAAATCCGCAAAAAAAAGCTTGAGTTTTATTTTACTCAAGCGGAAAAGGGAAAAGGGATTAAAAAGGGAAATTTTTAAACTTAATAACCTATGTATTATTCTTTATTGCAAGTCTTCGCAACTCTCTCCGTAAACAGAGAAGATTTTGCCATTCTTACCTAAGCAGAGTTTTACTCTTACCCAAGATTTTAGCTTGTTTCAGTGTCATAATGTTTATCACTATCTCAAGAAACAACAGCTGACAATGAACAACGTTAACTTGCTTATAAAAATATCTATTCAATTTTAGACACAGTTATATACTGCATAAATTTAGTATTATTTTTTCGTTTTTTACCTCATATTAACTACTTACTTTTTACGAGAAGATACCAAATGTACGTTCAATGTTGTCTTCAATTACTTTCTTGATAGAATCGTACTCAGTAGTCAACGCATTCCGCTCTGACTCCAACTTGGCAAGTTCTGTATCATACATTTTTTCTTTTCTGTCAACTTTTCGCAGTGTCGCTTCATATTCAGCCGAAGCTTTGGCGACAGCTTCTTTATCAGGTTGATAATCAACCTGATAATTAAACTCAGCTCCCGGATCATTTTTGATTGTAAAATTAGAATCCAGCGGGAACGGTGTATTTAACCCAGCAAGTGTCCAACCACTTGCTATAGCAGTAGCTAACCATTCAGAATCATTAGCATTTTCATTACTTATTACACCTATATTTTCACCGCCGTTTGAGCTAATCCAATCAAACATATTTTTGTAGTTTTGATATCGATAGTCACTTTGGTCAGTAACTCCCATCGATTCTATAAATTTATTAACGTCACCGCCGGAACTCTTATATTTCTGCAAAATGCTTTCAGAAATGTACGGGTTATTGTCTCTATCTTTCAAACCTGCACCATAGAATTGTGCATAATTGGAAGCATTCATTCCAATAGACGCTCCGCCGGATTTAATAGTTATAACTTCTCTACCTTCCTGCGCAGCCAAGAACTTTTGGTATGCCTCATCTTCAAGTTGAGACAATAGAATCTTGGCGTTCTGCAAGCATTGCGCCTTGTATTCAATATCATGGATTCGTGCTGTTATAGTTAACAGCCGAGCCTGTGATGCTGCCATACCCATAGTTCGATTGCTTCCTTTTCTTTTGTTATCCCTTTGTGACATGTATATCGGCACATTTTTTAAAAACTTTAGCGTTTTTAATCATATTGTTACAAAAGTTTACACAACAACCTTGAAATGCAATAATAATAAGAAAGTATAATTTGATAATATAAAGATGGTTTTAATAAAAATTTAAAAAATTTAATAATTTTTGTGTTAAAATGACTTAGTAATCGGTTAAAATTTTATTTAGATTTTAGATTTAGGAGAGCGTATGTGCGGAATAGTTGGATATATAGGTAATAAACCTGCAGTTGATATATTATTAGAAGGATTGACGAATCTTGAATACAGAGGATATGATTCAGCTGGTGTTGCAGTTAATGTAGAAGGCAAAGTCGAATTATATAAAGCCGAAGGCAAACTGCAGAACCTAAAAAATATTGTTCAGGAAAAATACGAGCATATATCAAAATCAGTAATCGGCATCGGACACATAAGATGGGCTACACATGGTGTTCCTTCAGTAACCAATGCACATCCGCATACTTGTAACTGCGGGAAAGTAGCCATTGTGCATAATGGTATTATTGAAAACTATAAAGAATTAAGAGCTAAATTGGAAGCGAACGGCTGCACATTCCGTTCTCAAACAGATACAGAAACAATAGCTCACTTAGTTGCATCAAAATATGCTCAAACAAAAGATTTAACCGAAGCCGTAAGAATCGCAACAAAAGAAATCGAAGGAGCTTATGCAATTGCTGTTATTCATCAGGACGTGAAAAATACAATCGTTGCAACAAGGAGAAATGCTCCGCTTGTAATCGGTTTCGGGGAAGGTGAAAATTTTGTAGCTTCTGATGTTCCGGCATTAATTCAATATACAAAAAAAGCAATGTATTTAGACGATAATCAAATTGTGACGCTTACACCGGATTCAGTTAAAGTGATTGATGAAAATAATAATTCAATTCCTTTAAAAATAGAGAATTTGCCTTGGGAACCGGTTGCTTTGTCTAAAATGGGTTATAAACATTTCATGTTAAAAGAAATCCACGAACAACCTGATATTGTTAGAAATGTTTTAACAGGAAAACTAAAAAACATTGATGAAAATATTAGTTTAAGCGAAGTTACGCTTGATAAAGATAAATTGAAAGATTTAAAACGCATTCAAATTGTTGCTTGCGGTACATCGTTACACGCAGCGCTTGTCGGTAAGTATATAATTGAAGAATTATGCGGAATTCCGGTTGATGTTGAAGCTTCCAGTGAATATATTTACAGAACGACTATTACTGATGAAAATACACTCGTTATCGGTGTATCACAATCAGGTGAAACGGCCGATACAATTACTGCAATCAGGCAGGCTAAAAAGAAAGGTTCACATATATTAATTGTTACAAACAGACCTGATTCAACCATGGCAAGAGAAGCTGACAGCCTTGTTCCGGTTAATGCAGGTATAGAAGTATCCGTTGCGGCTACAAAATCATATATGGCACAAGTAATATCATTCTATTTGTTAGCAATATACATGGCTGAAATTAAAAATTCAGCATCAAAAGAAGAATTAATTAAAATTAAGCATGAATTAATTGTTTTACCGCAAAAAATTGAACAAATCTTGAACCATAAATCGGATATTCAAAAATGTGCAAAAGCGTTTTCCGGTCACAAAGACTTTATTTTTATAGCAAGAGGAATAAATTACGCTACAGCCTTAGAAGGTGCATTGAAACTGAAAGAAATTAGTTACATTAACGCTACGGGATATTCAGCCGGTGAATTAAAGCATGGTCCTATTGCAATGCTTGATGAGTCGATGCCTGTTCTTTCAATATTAATGAAAGGCAAAGTCTATGAGAAAATTCTGTCTAATGCAGAAGAAGCAAAGGCACGTAATGCCAAATTAATTGCTGTTACAAATTCCGATGACATCAAGCTCGACGAATTATTTGACAGTATAATAAGAGTTCCCGATATAGAAGAAATCCTTTCTCCTGCTCTTGCTATCGTTCCTTTACAACTTTTAGCATATTATATAGCTGAATTTTTAGGCAAAGATGTTGACCAACCGAGAAATTTAGCAAAATCGGTTACTGTTGAATAGTTATGTAAATTTTTGTAAAAAAAAACGACTAAACTAGCAAAAAAAATTATTTAAGTGTTTTTAACCATACGGATAGTTGATAAAAAATTGAAAATTGTATAATAGTTAATATAGCGAGGTGACACATGAGTGAAATTAATGGTCCAAAAATTAGTGTTAATCAAGTAGGTTTTAGCGGAGTACAAAAATCTGCGCCTGAAACAGTTAAAGAGAGCGAAGTAAAAGAAGAACCAAAATTCAAAGATTTTTCTGATCCTAAAGCAGAAGCATTGGGACGTTCAATGCTTGTTAAAGAAGCTGATAACGTAAATCACGACTTAAAGGTATTGTTGGACAATCCGCAAGTTGCGGAAAATTCTGACGAAATGTTTGAGACTGCTTATAATGCCGCTAAAGATGCAAGAATTGAAAATCCTTATGAAGAAGCTGCAACATTTTCTACAGGAAATGTTTAGTCTAACATAAGTATTATTTTGTTGCTCTAAATGCAAATGTTTTAAACAATATATAAGTCACAACTGAAGCTGCAAATGTTGCGAGGAATTGTGATATGAAGACATTTAAGTGTGCTGTTTTTACGAATAACTCTAATAAAACAGCATTTGTAATGTAGCTAATAAACCACGTAGAACAGCATTTTATGTATTCCTTTAACCAAGGGCCTTTGCTTTGAAATACAAGAAATTTTTGTGTTGTATATGATATTATTGAAGATACGGCCCATGCAAGAGCAAGTGATATTTGGTAATAATGCACTCCAAGCGTAATACAAAATAGTGAATATAGAAGGTATGAGACAAGAAAATTAAATCCGCCGATAAAAAGAAACCTTATTTTATCATCAAGTCTAAACCAAAAATCTTTCACTACTCACCTCTTTTAACACTTAAAATTTATATTCCGGGATTACAAATGATTCGTTATTTGCATCTTTTTCCACAAATTTTAAATAGTATTCCATTGCTATATCTTTAGAATTATTATAAAATTCATCCGGAATTAAATCTTTATGTTTTTGTGTACGTTCTCCGGAGTAATTTCCGAGAATACGAGCATACTTTTCAATTTCTGCTAAATTTTCACCGCCTGAATAAGCTTTAGTTTTTGCATCTGTTCCTGACGGGCGTATTTCTACATATTTGTTGCTAAATTGTAAATAAGTTCCGTCACCGACAAATTTAACAGAAACTAAATTATCAAAATTTAATTCTTTGAAAGTATCATTTAATATGTCTTTTACTTGCTCAAGAGAGACAACACCTTCTTTGTTAGCAATAGCAAGTGATAGATAGAATAAATCATTCTTTGTTCTGAGCTTTTCGCCTTCAATTTTTGATGCTTTTAGTTTATCAATGTCCGGTTCTGATTCGTTATAATAAGCGATATCTTCTCTGATATCATACTTTGCGGAAATATTATTTTCTTCAAAAATGTTGAGCAAATATTCAGAAAGTGTTGTATTTTCTTCTTCCAGTTTTGCTGTTAAAAGTGAAGCTACTATAATTGCTTCTGTAGCACTCTTTTCTCTCATTGCTATAGCATCTCTGCCTGCAAGAGATTTTATTAAATCTTCCGAGCCCATAATCATGCCGCCGGATTCTTCTCCTCCAAATATTAATCTTGGTTGTACACCTAAATTAATTACATTACCAAATACATCTTCAACTTTAACCTCATCATTAGGAGAATTTTTAATCTGAAGTTCTACCTTTTTCATAACATTAGCGATTTCTTTGAAACCGACGGGAACATTAACAACTTTAATATCATTAGCTTTAGTCCACTCGTCCCAACTAAGTGCAGAAGCTGTTGTTTTTATCATAAAACGAGGATGGTTTTTAAATTTTCCTAAATGCTTTAACGACTGAACTCGATAATTCATAAGCATTAGAAAAGCTTGATTTGCGGTATAAACAGAAAGTACTCGGTTATCATCAAGTTTAATATATGAGATTCCGCTATCATCTAGCATAGGAATATTTCCGGATGCTTCTATTTGGCAAACAGTCAACCTATCGTGGTCAGGATCTGTAATCAAAACTACAGTTCCTAATTTACAGTCTTTTAAAATATTTTTATAATTCATTGTTTCAATTACAGGGAAATACTTTTCACCGTTTGGTTTAGATGCAACAACCGTTGCGTCGACAGAATAATCATAAAATGTTTTGTTCCCTTTAGGATCAGTGTCATATTTACCTATAGAATGGAAGAACGGATCTTCTTCAGTATTATTCCAAATATACTTATTATCTATGCCGAGTTTTTCCACAACTCTGCTTAATGTTCTGTATGCGCATCCACCAACGCATTCGACGAAAATTTTAGAATTCATTTTTCTTATTGAATCAATGTTTTCAGCAACACCTGATTTTAAGTAATCGACATATAAATCAATACCGTCGTTAATTTTTGACATAATAGATTCATCTATTAAACTGTCGTATTTAGAAGAAATATTGATGGTATAACTTCCTTCTTTTTCAACTATATCAAAAATTTCTTGAATTTTATTTACAAACTCCAGCGATTCTTCCGGAAGATATTGACTTCCTTGTGAATTCAAGTCCTTTGTTGCTGTTTTTACTGATATACCATGACTGGAAGTTATATATTCCCCGCCTAATAAATCAAGTTTAAAAGCCAAAAATGACGCTAACCATATAGGAATTGTTTTTCTGCCTTTTGGAGTAAGGGTTTTAATTCCTTGCGCTGCTTGAATTCTGGCAATAGCATCTAAATATAAATCAGAATTATATCTGACTTCTGAACCAACCAATTTTCTTATTTCTTTTCCTTGATATTTCTCTTTAGCAACAAGCGCTTTTGCTAATGTTGCTAAAACTATTCCTACAAGATTAATCGGGAAACGGGTATCCTGCGGATAAATAATATTTTGCGGTCCTCTTATTCCCGCGGTAGAAACTTTTGCTTCTTTTGCATAATTGGCAAACCAATCTAAAAGTCCTAAACCTTCCGGATTCGTTTCGGAATGAGGATATAAATGCTCCTTTTTCAAAGTGAATGTAAAAGCATTTTCATTATCAAAATTTAATAAATCTAAATTCTTAACGTAATCAGGTGTTTTATCAAAAACACTTTGAAATAACTGTCCTTCCAAATCACAAGTAGGAACTTTTTTCATATCACTCTCCTCATAAAAATAATCTATGAGAAGATTATATCACAAATGATGACTATGTTGAATTACTATTTATTTCTTTGAAAAAACTTTGCAATATCTTTGTGTTCTATAATTTTTGATATAGGTCTTCCATGAGGACATGTAAACGGTTTTTCGCATGTTCTCCAGTTTCTTATAATTTCCTGCATTTGAAAATGGTTCAAATAAGTATTTGCTTTTACAGCAGCCTTACAAGATGTTGTAATAAGAATCTGCTCCTCAATATTATCAATATCACCGGAAATATGCTCTAATATATCTGATAAAATTTCTTTTGGAGAAATCTTTGAAAGCAATTGGGGTACTTTTCTAAAAATAACTTCATGATTTGATACAGTCTCAATTTCATATCCGAATCTTTCGAGCTTATATTTATTCCGTTCTAATAAATCAATATCAGAAGCGGAAACTTCTATAACATCAGATATAAAAAGAAGCTGACAATCAATATTTTTCGCATTTTTTAGCTGCTCATAAATATACCGTTCTTCAGCTATATGCTGATCAACAATTTCTAAACCTTCTTCTCTTTCTATAAGAATATATGTTTTTTTATATTGACCTATAATTATATCTTCTTCTTTTACTTCTGCTTGCTGAATAAAACTTTTCTGTACAGGCTTTATTTCTGTATTTTTAAAATGTTCAGATTTAGTATTTTCAATAACAGAAAGGTTCGGTTTATGAACATCCGAAAAAATTGCGCTTATGTTTTCACCGTAAGGAACAGTTATTTCGTCATGCTGAATAATACTGTCAGAAGCAACGGATTTTTCTGAAACTTTACTTTCAAATAAGGTATTATTATGAGAATCTGAACTCTCAGTTTTTATAATATCCAATTCTGATTCTTTTTCAATACGATTTGATGTAAGTGCGGAATCAATTGCTGTATAAATAAAATTAAATATTTGATTCGGATTTTTATATCGAACTTCTTTTTTAGTCGGGTGAACATTTACATCAACATCACAAGGAGGAATTTCAATATTCAAGACTATAAACGGATATCTAAAATTTCCCGTCAAATTCTTATATGCAGTATCTATTGCCTTTTGAAACACCGGACATTTGACAATTCTCGAATTTACATACATATAATAATCTTTTTTACTTGCTCTGGTATAATCAGGTGTTGATACAAAACCTTGGATTTTTAAATTTGATAATTTATCAGTCATTAATACCGGACGAAGATTTTTAGCTGTTTCATCAGAAAATATTTCATTAATTGTTAGAAGCTGCTCTTTTTGACCGGTTGTTTTTACTGCGGTTTTGCCGTTATTTTTAAGTTCAAAAGATATATCGGGATGAACAAGAGAAATTGATTGAATAAACTCTTGAATATATGAAAATTCAGTCTTTGAAGATTTTAAGAACTTTAATCTAGCCGGCAGATTATAAAAAAGCTCTCTTATTTCCATAATTGTACCTATTGCACAGCCGGTTTTTGACTGTTTTACTTCTGAATTTTCGCATTCAACTTTTGTTCCGTATTCAAAATCTTTTGTTCTTGTCACACAGGTTAATTTTGAAATTGATATTATACTTGCAAGAGCTTCCCCTCTGAATCCCATCGTGTTGATGTTATATAAATCTTCACCTGTTGATATTTTGCTTGTTGCATGTTTTGAAAATGCTAAGATTACATCATCAGGATGTATTCCCGAACCGTTATCAGCAACCCTTATATTTCTGCATTCATTTGAAATATCAATACTTATTTTTGTACTCCCTGCATCAATAGAATTTTCAACAAGCTCTTTTACGACGGAATACGGACGCTCAATAACTTCACCGGCAGCAATTTGATTTATAACATTCTTCGATAGTTGAACTATTCTCTTCATATTTTCCCCAAATCTTTACCCTTTATTATAACTCAAAATTATTTTTCAGGTTTTATTAAAAATTTATTAATGGTATAATTTATGTTATGAAAAAACTGATTATCATATTATTATCAATTATATTTATTAATGCAGTTTATGCAGAAAATCCGAAAACATTGGAAACAATTCATTTGAATATAGATGATGAAGTTAAAAATGTTAATGCGGAAAAAGAACGCATAAATAATGAAAAATTAGAATTTAAAATTAACGGTGATTTGAAACAAGATGAAATATATGATGATTCAAAGTTGTACCAGAAAAAAACAACAACATATAAAAAAGAAAAAGAAATTAATGATAAAATGACAGTCGGAGCTCAATATGACACAACAATTGAGCCAGAAAATTTATCACAAACCAGAACTTTATATTCAAAATATAAAATGACTGATAAAATGTCTGTAGACACTTCTTACAAAAATAATGCGCTAAGCGGTATTGACGGAGCGACAAAAGGAACTGTATCAGTTGCACCGGAATATAAAGTAAACAAACACTTGCGTTTTAGAAATATCTTCGGTCATAATTTAGGTGATAAATCGGATAAAGCCGAACTTCAGATGAAAGTACAGCCGTTTGATGATGACAGAATGGATTTAAGCGTAGGTGCGGGACAAGTTAAGAGAGATGATGGCGGTTCTTCAAGTTCGCAGATAAACTTCGGAACTAACATCAAATTTTAAGATACAGAGGAAATATAAAGATGCTTAGAGAATTTATGAATTCAAAAATACACAGAGCTACAGTTACCGATGCAAATTTAAATTATGTCGGTTCAATAACTATTGATGAAGAGTTTTTAGAAAAAGCTAAAATTTTAGAATGGGAAAAAGTCGAAATATTGAATATAAATAATGGAGAACGTTTTCAAACATACGCTATAAAAGGGGAACGCGGTTCTAAATGTTTTTGCTTGAATGGTGCTGCCGCACGCAAAGCTCAACCGGGAGATAAAATTATCATAGTAACTTATGCACAGCTTAATGAAGAAGAAATAAAAACACATAAGCCAACAATTGTTCAAGTTGGTGAAAATAACGAGATTTTATAATTATGAAAGATATGATACCCGAAAGTTGTAAAAAAAAGAAAAAAAAGTTTTCTGTTGATACAAAAAACATGGGGGTTAATATTGATAAAAATGAATATTATGAAATCATAAACTCAAATTCTGCATTTCCTGAAAAAGGTTTAAAATAGAATAAAATATTTTATTTACATAGAGTTTTCTTAATATTTCGTTACAAAAAGTCAATTTTTGATTAAAAATTGACTTTATATGTATAGGGAATTAAATAAATGATGTAAGGAGGAGGAGAATATGAACCTCGCAATTAGAAAACTCGCTATGCTTGAAAAGGAATTTATACAAAAGGAAGAAGAAGCAAAACTTGGCGGATTCGCAACAAGTCCGATTGACCATGAATTTAAAAACAGAATTACAAGAGTTATGGATAAAGTTCGCCTGCTTTAATTATTCAAATAACTTAAATCGACCATTTTTTTGAATTCGCCATTTGTGTTGTACAAATTATTAAAAGTATCAACACATTCTATCGTTCCGTTTTTCATAAATACAATTCTGTCTGCGCTCTTAATCGTGGATAAGCGGTGGGCGACTGCAATAATTGTATGAGTTTGTTTTAAATCTTTCAGAACATTACAGATTTCGTCTTCTGTTTGTAAGTCAAGTGAAGATGTTGCTTCATCCAGAATAAGTATATCCGGAGAAGAATACAAGGCTCTCGCTATCATTAAACGCTGTTTTTGCCCTTGTGAAAAACCGGTATTATCAATAAACGGATTAGCATATATGCCAGCAGGAAAATTATTAATAATAAAATCATACAATTGAGCCATTTTTAATACTTCTATAACTCTGTTATCATCTATATTTTTTTCTCCGAAAGCTACGTTTTCACGTATGGAAGCGTTAGTTACATAATATTCTTGAGGTATATAGCCGATATTTAGTTTAAAGTCGTAATCATTTCCGTCTACTGTTATATTACCGGTTGTAGGTTTATAGAGACCTGATATTATATCTACAAGTGTAGTTTTGCCGACACCTGACAATCCTGATATTCCAATAAATTCGTTTTTATTAATTTTCAGATTTATATTATTCAAAATAGTTTTACCATTTTCATACTCAAAAGTTATATTATTGATGTCTATAGAGTTTTCGAAAGGTTTAGCTTGAGTTTTTTGATGTTCATTAATGCTCAATATTTGCAATTTCTCAGCTCTCTCTGTTAATTCTTTAAAATAAGGAAAGGCTGACGCAGCACCGTTTATATTGACTTGAATTCTGGAAACAACAGGAGCAAGTCTAAACATAGACGCTGCTATAAGAGCGTATGAAGCCAAAAGTTTATCTACTTCGTAAAAATTTTGAAAAGTAATAACTGCTATTAAAACAAACAGCATTATTATAATAAATGGTTCAACAATATATGGCGGTACAGAATTTATAAAAGCGGATTTTGCACTCTGACCGTAAGCAGATTCCGCCACTAACTCGTAATTCTTAAAGAAAAAACTTTCTTTAGATGCAATTTTTATACCCTTTAAGTTTAAAAGCAAAGCATTAGAATTTTTATTAAGTATTAAAGACAAATCTCTTATTCTATTGGAAATTTTTGTCAAAACCGGTTTGAAAAATTTGTATTGAATAATTATGAATAAACAAGCAAAAACAATCGCAACAACACTCGGTTTGGGAAACTTTAACAAAATAAAACCGGTTAACAATATAAAGACACAAATATTAACTATTAAGTTTAAAATTCTGAAAATAAAGTTGTTGACAGTATTAGGGATTAAAAAATTTAAAATTTGTAATTTCTCATGAAGTGATATATTCGCTGTTGACGAATAATCCGTAAATACGAAATACTTCATAAACTTCAAATTCATTTCAAGTTCGAATTGCTTAACCAGTTTTGTTTGAACGTATGCATAATATATCATTATAAAATTCTTAAACAAAAATATTAAAACAATACTCGTCGCAATTAAAATTACAAAAAATTTTCGGTTTGAATCGGTATCAGAAAGAATGTAAAGTATTAACGGATATATTAAAGCAACGCCAAGAAGTTCAAATATACCCGCAATTATTGATAATACAACATACTTTGGTATACTTCTTTTATTCTCTCCAAAATAAAATAAAAATTTCTTAATTAACCCCATATTAGTATTTTACATTAAAAAAATATTAACATCATTTAAAACTTCTCAATTGTATGATAATATATGTATGAAAGGGTAATAAGTAGGAGGGAAAGTAACACATGGCAAATCCAATTCTTAATGAAAATAATTTCAATCCGGAGGAAAGAGTTATTGATGGAGAATTAATGACTGTTAACGGGACAATCCAAGTAACAGCTTTCTTAGGTTTGTTGCTTGTTGCATCATCAGCTTTTGTTTGGTCAAGATTTCAAGCCGGCTTTACTGATTTAACAAACATGTTAATGATGGGCGGAGCAATTGTTGGTTTAATAACTGGACTCATCGTTTCATTTACAAGAAATAAATTTTTAATTCCGGTATATGCAGTAAGCGAAGGTTTATTTGTTGGTGGCTTATCTGCAATGTTTGAAAAAATGTATCCCGGAATAGTAATTCAAGCAATAGTTGCAACTTTTGCCGCATTATTTGCTATGCTTGCTTTATACAGAGCCGGATTGATAAAGTGTAACGATAAATTCAGAAGTATAATATTTATCACAACAGCCTCTATTGCGGTGGTTTACTTAATTAATTTTATCGGTTCATTTTTTGGTCTGCATGTTCCGTTGATTAATTCATCTTCTCCTATAGGAATCGGAATAAGTGCATTTGTATGTGTAATTGCAGCTCTTAATTTGATAATTGATTTTGATTTTATTGAACGCGGTGAACAAATGATGCTGCCAAAAGATTTTGAATGGTACGGAGCATTTGGATTAATGGTGACTCTCGTTTGGTTATACGTAGAAATACTAAGACTGCTCGCAAAGTTCAATGAAAGAAGATAGATTTTCATGCAGACTCTGCTTTAAGAGTCTGCATATTTTAAGGATATAGTT
>CADBPN010000119.1 GCA_902796585.1 uncultured bacterium | reverse complement strand
CTTTTTTTATAAATATTTCATGATTACCCAAACCGGATAATATTTTACCTATACTAAATCCGTCCATATTTTTTATTATAACAATATTTTAATTAACATCAAATAATATTTTATCAAAAGAGCCGGAAAATGTTTCCGGCTCTGAAATGTATATTTTTGAATCTTGCCAAATTACTATAACAAGTTTAATGCAATACTTGGAGTTTGGTTAGCTGTTGCAAGCAGTGTTGCAGAAGCTTGTTGAAGTATTTGTGCTTTTATGTAGTTAGAAGATTCTGTAGCCACATCAGCATCACGTAATGTAGACAATGATGAAGTTATGTTTTCAGATTGTACACCAATTGATTCAATAGCTGATTCAATTCTGTTTTGCGCTGCACCTAATGTAGTTACACGTCCTGAAATTTCATTGATTACAGAATCTATTCTTTGTAACATTTTCGGTGCCGAGAAATTGGCATTAGAACCAAGTCCCGCACAGTCCTTTGCCAGGTTTTTCAATTTCTTTTCATCAGCTGATATGTCTTCTGTAATTCCGGTTGCATACGGAGTATAACCTCCTGCATTTTCAGCTCCGCTTAATGTGAATAATGATACTACATCACCTTTTGCAAACAACGAACCTGCAAGTTTAATTTGGCTCTTATCAGGATCGTGATCAATACCGACTTGGATACTCAATCCGGCACTATTTTTACCTGCCATAAGTTCTATGCCGTTGAATTCACAGTTTGCTGCGATACGGTTAACTTCCTGCAATCTTGCTTCAATTTCTGATTGAATTGCTTCTTTTGATTCTTCACCGTAAGTTCCGTTAGCAGCTTGCTCTGTCAAATCTCTTACACGTTGTAAGTGTGAAGAAATAAGGGCATAGTTGTCTTCAAGAGTTGATAGCATGTCAGCACCTGTTGCTGCGTTGTCTGCCGCTACGTCTAAAGATCCCAATTGTGCTTCCCAATTTCTTGCAATTGAATAACCTGCAGCATTGTCTGCGGCGTGGTTAATTTTGTAACCTGTTGTCATTCTTTCAATTGCTTGGTTCAATGAATTTGTAGATTTTGCCAAGTTCTGTTGAACAATCATTGATGATAAGTTTGTGTTAATAGTTAGTGCCATTTTTCTATTCCTTTATAATTTCATATCCTTAATTTCTATAACAAGTTCAAAGCAATACTTGGAGTTTGGTTAGCAGTTGCAAGTAATGTTGCAGAAGCTTGTTGAAGTATTTGTGCTTTGATATAATTTGAAGATTCAGTAGCTACATCAGCATCACGTAAAGTTGATAATGATGATGTAATATTTTCTGTTTGTACACCGATTGATTCTATAGCTGATTCCAATCTGTTTTGAGCTGCACCTAATGTAGTTACTCGACTTGAAAGTTCATTTATTACGTTATCAATTTTTTCTAACATAGCTGCCGGTACATATTTAGTTGTTGACATTTTATTGTTTGCTAAATCATAGTTTGTACATCTTTTTGCAACTTCTTCTACGCTAAGTTCTGTATTACCATCTTTAAATAATTTATTTACTTTACCGCTCTTAAATAAATCTTCTTTTAAGTGGATTCTGCTCTTAGTATCAGTTTGTTCAATACCTACTTGTATATCAAGACCTGTTGTAGCTTGAGGTTCTGTACCTGACATTAAAGAAATACCGTTAAATTCACAGTTTTCTGCAATACGGTCAACTTCTTGAAGTCTTGCTTGAATTTCTGTGTTAATTGCTTTTAATGATTGAGAGCCATAAGTTCCGTTAGCTGCTTGTTCTGTCAAATCTCTTACACGTTGAATATGTGTAGAAATAAGTGCATAGTTATCTTCAAGAGTTGATAACATGTCAGCACCGGTTGCTGCGTTATCTGCTGCTACGTCTAATGATCCCAATTGTGCTTCCCAATTCCTTGCAATTGAATAGCCTGCTGCGTTGTCCGATGCGTGGTTAATTTTGTAACCTGTTGTCATTCTTTCGATTGCTTGATTCAATGAACTTGTTGATTTTGCTAAGTTCTGTTGAACAATCATTGATGATAAGTTTGTGTTAATTGTAAGTGCCATTTCATACTCCTTTCTGGCTTATTATCCCATATGCATCCTTGCATACTCATATTGAAGTAATTCCACAAATTTAAAAATTAATAACACAAATGATTTATTTTAGTTACAAAAGTTTACAATACACACTTAAAAATCACATATAACTAAAAAAAATTTTTTAACCTTTTACTGCTCCGTCATTTTCTCCGGAAATAAAGTATTTTTGCATTGCTAAAAAGAATATAATAATTGGAATAGTTGATATTATTGAACCAGCAGCTATAAATCTCCAGTTAGAAGAAAACATGCCCTGTAAATTATTAATTCCAACAGGAAGTGTATACATAGAATCCTTTGTAAGCATAATGCTCGGCCACAAAAATTCACCCCAGGAACCTATAAATGTAAATACTGCAAGGACTGCAAGAGTCGGTTTTACCATCGGCATTACAACTCTAACAAACATTTGAAAAACATTACACCCGTCAACGATTGCAGCTTCTTCCACTTCTTTAGGTATTTTTAAAAAGGCCTGTCTCATCAAGAATATTCCGAAAGCGCTTACTGCAAACGGCATTACCAAACCTATATATCCCATAACATTATTAACACTATCTATTAAATGTAATTTTAGGGTTATTATATAAACAGGAAGCATTATTGCTTGAAACGGAATCATAATTGTAGCCAAAATTGCAAAGAATATGACTTTTTTACCCCAAAATTTCATTCTGGCAAGCGGATACGCAGCGAGTGAAGACAATACTAAATTTAAAATAACAGTAAGAGCTGCAACTATTACGCTATTCCAAAAGTACCCCATGAAGTTTACTTTTCCCCATACATTAATATAGTTAGCAAAAGTAAAATCAGTTGGAATTATATTCGGAGGATACGCAAAAATGTCTTCATTAACACCCTTTAGTGATGTTGAAGTCAGCCATAAAAAGGGGAATATTGATAATAATGCAGTTGATATCAATATAAAATGAATTATAAAGTTTTTTGACTTTAAATTTTTCATAATTATTCTATTGGTCTCAAAATACTTATAACAGCGTGATTTAAATCAAGGTATTTACTTGCTGTTTCAATAAGTTCTTTTTCTGTAATATTTTCTAATATCGGTATATAATCTTCAGCAAGTGACAAATCATCACATACAGTCATATAATAACCGATAGTTTCCCCAATATCAGATACTGTCTCTACTTCACAGGCAAATCTTGATTTTAATTTCTTTTTAGCTTTATTTATTTCTCTTTCAGAGAACCCGTCTTTTAGTTTATTAAGTTCATCTTTAACCAATTGAATAGCTTTATCTTTATATTGGGGATTAAAATTTGCTTGTATAAAGAAATTACTTCCGTCTCTGAATGAATAGCTTTCAGCATCTATGATATTAAAAATCTGTTCTTCTTGATTTTCTATAAGATTTTGGTATAACCTTGAACTGGTTCCTTCTCCCAAAATAACAGAAAGCATTTCCAGTGCAATAATATTTTTCAAATCTTTAGCCGGTACTCCTAAAAATCCAAACATCATAAATGATGAATTAATATTAGCCTCATTTTCAATATAAACTTGTTGTTTCACCGGTTCGTCCGGTTTAATATTTCTTACCGGAGGTTCAGGTCTTTCACCCCAGTTGAATTCCTTTAATACTTTATTTAAAACTTTTTCCGAATCAAACTCTCCTACAACAATTGTTGTAACGTTTTTGGGAGAATAGAACGTTCTGTAATAATCCATGATTTCTTGTTGAGAAACTTGTGAAATTATTTCCGGAGTACCGATTACATCTCTTTTATATGGGTGAGAAGTATACATTGCGTAGTTTGTTGCATTATATACTTTTGTCCATGGTTGGTCTTTTCTCATTCGAATTTCTTCAATAACAACGTGACGTTCACGTTTATCTGTAACTGTTTTATCGTTTATATCGAACGGCGCCCCCATTTCGTAATCCGGGACAATAGGATCAGTCATCATATCAGCATGAAGTTCAATTGCGGTGTTGAAATTTTCATCGCCATCACCTTTGGGTAAAGTTACATAATAAAAAGTGTAATCTTTCCATGTAGCAGCATTAACTATTGCTCCCTTTGATTCGAGAATTTTATCAAACTCGCCTGCTTTATGTTTATGTGTTCCTTTAAACATGAGGTGTTCAAGAAAATGAGAAATTCCGTTATTTTTATCATTCTCATTTATTGAGCCGGTCTTTACCCATGAAGATATATTAAGCATATCTCCGTCTTTATGTGCCAAAACAATTTTGTGTCCGTTTTCCTGCTCGTATATTTCAACTTCTTTTGTTAAAAACGGATATTTAACTAACGATTTCTTCATAAAAACACCTCTTACTATAGGTCTATTATACATTAAAATAACATTTTTTAATATTACGTTAGTTCAAGGAAACTTCAAAATTTCCGTTATATATTTTAATGCTTAATTTTAATGTTTCATTTTTATAACTGCTTGGCGGCGGGTTATAAGAAGGAGTTGCCATAACTGCTTTATAAACAGCATCATTTAATGTAATATTAGTTGACTGTTGGGAAAAAGAACGATTAATCAACTGTCCGCTGGAAGATACTCGGAACGATACAGTACAATTTCCGTCTCCGATTACTTTTGAAAAATCAATTTTTCTTCCTATTAAATTCCGCAAACTGTATTTATAATTGTCTAATTCCATTTTAGATTCAGCGGCTTTTTTTGCTTGTTGTGCCGCTAAAAGCGCAGGATCAACAGATTGTGTTGTAGTTTGAGATTTTGGTTGATTAGTTACAGTTGCAGAAGAATTGGCTGTCTTGTTTTCTACCTTCTTATTATTAACTACAGGTTTTGAATTCTTAAGTGTTTGATTCGGAGCAACTGCTGTCTGTTTTACTGTTGCAGGTTTTGCTGTTGTTTTTGGCTGAACAAAAGTTTTAACCGGACTTTTTGAAACAGTTTGTTTTGTTATTGAAGGTTTAACTGATTTAGTATTATCAGGTTTTGAAACTTGAGTATTCACAGGTTTTGTTAATGGGATTATATTTTCAACAACCTTTTCTATAACATTTTGAGGTTCCGGCTCAGTTATTAGTTCTTCTTTAATTTTGGGTGGTGTGTTATTCCAAAAACTATCTAAAGAAGGAATATTTTTAACGATCTGTTCCTCTTTTATATTTTCGGATAAATCGATACTTGTATTTTTTTTAATTGGTATAAGTACAATTACTAAAGATAAAACGATACAAAACATAAAAATAACAGCAGATATGGGGTCAATTGAAGAAATGAATCTCGCAATCAAAGGATATTGTTCCGAAAAACTTTTTTTCTTTTTGGATGGTGTGTAAAAAACTCCGCTTTTTGAGTTTTCAAAATTATTTTTTATCGACTTAGTAGTCGATTGTTCAATTTGAATATTTGTTTTTATTTCATCAATTATCTGTTTTTGAGGTTCAGTTTCTAATACTTCTTCAAAAGTATCATTTCCGCAATCACAGAAATCAGGCTTATTTTTATATTCGCAACCGCATTCTTTGCATCTAAACATTCTCATTCCTTTATTACAGATAATTATATCCCGAATGATTAAAATAGTAAAATCATTAAAAGTAAATACGGAAATAGGTGGTTAAAACCTATTTTTTATTCTTATTTCTTATTCTGTTTTTAAAAAAACTGTGATATACTTATTATGCAAGGTGGAGAGGCAAATTATTATGTTTTTTTTCAGTAAAAAAAAGGTTGAACCTATAAAAAAAACCAAGGTAGAACTATTTAGAGAGTATACATTCAGAGCTATATTTATCACGATTGGGGCGTTTATTACGGCAGCAGCTCTCGAAACTTTTTTACTTCCTAATAATATTATAGACGGCGGTGTTATCGGTATTTCAATGATGGTTCACTATATAACAAAGTGGAATTTAGGTTTAACAATTTTTTGTATAAACATACCTTTTATCTTGATGGCACTAACAACTTTAGGCAAAAAATTTGTTATACAAACATTTTTTGCAGTAAGCATGCTGGCAATAGCTACAAACGTATTTCATGGATTTAAAGTAACGGAAGACTTGCTCTTATCGACTGTTTTTGGAGGAATAATTC
Organism: uncultured bacterium; assembly: GCA_902796585.1. Classification (GTDB taxonomy): domain Bacteria; phylum Cyanobacteriota; class Vampirovibrionia; order Gastranaerophilales; family Gastranaerophilaceae; genus CAG-196. Next base: position 24,471 of record CADBPN010000119.1, on the reverse strand, counting down.
TTGGCTTGGGTGTCGGACTTATTCTTAGAAGCAATGCCTCTTTAGACGGAACGGAAATGGTTTCAATTAATTTATCCAAAAGACTTAAAATTATATCGGTCGGGGAACTTTTGATGTGCATAAACTTATTTATATACGTTGGGGCAGGATTCCTTTTCGGATGGGAAAGAGCATTATACTCAATTATGACATATTATATTGCCTCGAAAGTAATTGATTCTGTACTTGAAGGGTTGGATAAATCAAAATCCGTAAGAATTGTTTCTCAAAACTACCGCGAAATAGGCGATGCAATAATGAAAGAATTAAATACAAGCGTTACATATATGAAAACTATGGGCGGATATTCCAGACAAGAAAAAATTCTGACTTACTGCGTTGTTAATAAATTTGAAATTGCAAAATTAAAAGACGTTGTTCACTCACTCGACCCGAAAGCGTTCATTGTAACGGAAGATGTACACGAAGTTGAAGGTGTAAGAGTTAAAAAGCATAAATAACGGCTTTGCATTCCTATTAATTTGAATTATAATGCTTTTATGGATAAAAAGGTAATTTCAACAAACAGGAAGGCATTTCATGACTTCTTTATATATGATAAATTTACTGCCGGCATTGTATTAACAGGAACTGAAATTAAATCTATACGTTCAGGAGGAGTAAATTTAAAAGATTCGTTTGCAAAAATTGAAGATAATGAAATATTTTTGTACGGAATGCACATTTCACCGTTTGAACATGGAAATCGTTACAATCATAATCCGGACAGAATTCGTAAATTATTGCTAAAAAAGCGGGAAATACTGAAAATTCAGGATAAAGTAAAAAAAGACGGTGTAACAATTGTTCCAACGGAATTGTTTTTATCGCATGGTTTTGCTAAACTTGAGGTAGGCTTGGCAAAAGGTAAAAAGCTTTATGATAAAAGAGAATCAATTGCAAAAAAATCACAGGAACGTGACATTTCGAGATTGATTAAGCGATGAGGATTAGCGGATGTTTAATCGTGAGACAATATTAAAAAGTTTGAATGCGGAAAATTATTATATTGATACACATTCTTTGGATTTATTTTTAAGTGATTGGAATATAGAATCAATTTATGAAGATGAAGACGGTTTAGAGTTCTATGATGACTTAGCTTTAGAGAAGATAAAAAAAGGTATCTCACTTAAAGCACAAGGATACAGCGACGAACAAATTATCTCAAAGTTGTCTAGAATAGAAGCAAAAGTAGAAAATACTAACGAGCCGATTTCTGTTGCGACTCCCGTCATACTTAATGAAAAAGGTGAAGCAAGACAATCAGACAATGAATCTTCAGGGCTTATTTCTTTGGAACAAAATTCTAATAACAATTCGGAAATTATTCCTCAAGAAAAAAGCTTTACACTTGATGTTTCAAGTCAGACATTACAAATGCTTGCAGAAGCTGTTGCTAAAAAAATCAGTGATGATATAACCAATTCGGATTTAACAACAAAATTAATTGAAGCCGGCGGTTACAAACGAGATAATGAAATACTTGCAAAACAAGTTAAAGAGCTTTTGGAGCATAACCAAGAACTTTCAGCACGTATTGAACAGCTTGAAAGCCGGGCATCAAAGAACTTTTGGTCTCGTTTTTGGGGCAAAAAATAAGATTAGATGAACTACAAACACTTTTTAGACCAACTTGATAAAAGGCTTAGTCTATATTCGGAATTACACAATAAGTTTATAAAATGCCGAAAAGGTTGCTCTAATTGCTGCGAAAACGGAGATTATCCCGTTTCACAATTGGAGTTAGAGTATTTAATGCAAGGTTTTATTGCTCTGAATAATGAAGAAAAAAATATAGTTAAAAACAATATCAATCAAATGAAAAAAGGCGGTAAATGCCCGTTTTTGGTCAATAATGAATGTTCTGTTTATACATATCGGCCCATAATTTGCAGAGTATACGGAATTGCTTACTTATGTGCAAAAAACATTGTAAAAACCCCATATTGCGTAAATGAAGGATTGAACTACTCGGAAGTATACAAAGATGGTGAAATAATAATTAATCCGATAAAAGAGAATTTAGACACTCCGACATTGTTAAAAGAGTTTGAATTTGGGGAAATAAGAAATTTATTCGACTGGCTAAAAAATGATTAATCGGAGTTTTTTGCCAATTTTCTTTGTAAAAGCGCTAGTACGAATATAATTACAAATAATATATAAGCAAGAGCACAAGATTTGCCAATGTCAAAATATTCAAAAGCATATTTATATATAGAGTAAACAATTACGTTAGTTGAATCGTTTGGCCCGCCTGATGTCATAACATAAATAAGGTCAAATACCTGAAATGAAGATATAGCAGTAACCAGCGTTACAAAATATGTAGTCGGTTTTAATAACGGAAGTGTTATTTTTTTGAAAGTCTGATACCAACCTGCACCGTCAATTTTTGCAGCTTCATATAATGAACTGTCAATTGTTGAAAATCCTGTTAAAAACAGTACGACATTATATCCGATTAATTTCCACACAGAAACAAAAATCAATATCGGCATAGCAAGTCTTGTATCGAATAACCAAGTTAAGTGAGTTTTAAGAAGAATATTAATCCCGCCTACATTCGGGTCGAAAATCCAACCCCAAACAATAGCTATAACTACAGCAGGGGTAATAAAAGGCAGAAAATAGACTGTTTTAAAAAATTCACTTCCTTTTAGTTTTGTATTCAAAGCAGCTGCAATTAAAAGCGGTATAATAACAGCAAAAATTGTTGTCGATACTGCGTAAACAAAAGTATTAATAATAATTTGTATAAATTCCGGTTCTGAAAAAACAGATTTATAATTATTTAGTCCAACGAATTTTATATCGCCCAGCAAATCCCACTGCGTAAAACTTAACGTAAAGGAAGATATTATAGGAATAATAACGAATATTAAAATCCCTAGAATAGACGGTAATATAAATAAATAACCTACATTTTTATTTTCGCTCATAAAACAATTTTACTTCTATTAGAGAATAAAGTAAATTGCAGGAATCATGCAATTCTGACAGAATTCAATATTTTAATCTGTTCGCTCTTATGCTTTTGCAGCTACAGCTTTATAATAATTAATATAGTCTATCAAGCAGGCAAATTCAGTATTATAAACCATTTTTTGAACATTTAACAAGTTTTCTTGCTTTTGGTCAAGGTCTAATTTTGCAATAACTCCTTCTTTGTATTTTTCTTGAGTCATACCAAAATCAATTTGTTCAAGTTCTTGAATATTCTTTTGTTTTGCTAGTTTTTCTCTGTCCATATTTACGTTAACCAGAGAATCGTTAACCTCTTGCATGGAAGTAAGATTTATTTTTTCATAATTTCTCAAACTCTTTTCGTATCTGATTTTTTTTGCTTTTAGATTGGCTTTTAACTGTCCGCCCATGAAAAACGGCTGTACAATATTACCGCCAAATCCCCATAGCATATTACTTGTAGTAAACAGGCTCTCTATATGTTTGTTATTAAACAAAACTCCGCCACCTAAACTCAATGTCGGAAGCATTTCCTTTCTTGCCACTCTTACATCAATTCCCGCTTTTTCAAGAAGCTTTTCCGCTTTCATATAATCAGGACGACTCATGATAATTTCAGAGTCAACACTTTCAGGAATAACTCCGGAAAATTTAAGTGCTTTATAGTCTATACGTTTGTATTCTTCTATATTATTCGGACTGTCACCGACAAGAACAGCTAATTGGTGAAGAAGTTGAGTTCTGGCTTTCTTCAAATCAACCAAATCCGCAACACCTGAAATATAAGCTTCATTAGCCTTTACTAAATCAGAAGTTGAAACAATCCCTTCTGCATTAGATACAGTCATAATATCATCAATTTCTTTCCTCAAATTAACAATATTCTCTTGCAAATCAATTAACGCATCTAATTTTACTATATTTACATACACACTTCCGACAGCAGAAGCAATTGAAATATATGCAGCCTGCTCATCAAGAATTGCCGCTTCATAAAGCTTTCTTACAGAGGTTGTCTTATTATGATTTTTCCCAAACAAATCAAGCTCATAATTTGCAATAACAGGAAGTCCGAACCCGCCGGAAGAACTTCCTATAAGTTTTCCGTACCCCGGCATAAATCCTGCGTATAACTGAGGGAGTTCACCAGCTCTCTGCATTATAACGTTTTGATAATACTCATTCATTGTAAGAGTTGCCATCTTCAAATCTTTATTATTTTCTACAGCTCTTATAATATAGTCATTCAAATATTGATCGTTAAACTGGTTCCACCAAGCCATGTTTATATATTCATATTTATTTTTTACAGGTTGAATCTTGTCTGTTTTAAAATTATATTTTCCGTTATATTTTTTGTCTACATTCTGTTCTGTTCCTGCTTTTAAGACCGTTTTATCCGTCTTAAATGCATAAGAAGCATTACACCCTATAAAAGATATTAAAAGTGTCAGTGTTAGTAATCTCTTCATCATTTTCTCCAAGTACTTGATTTTTTACTCCAACAATGATACCATAACAATGTTGCATTTGCAACATGTAGCAAAATAAACATACTTCAGACAGAGGATTGATTAAATTGCAAGACCATTATACAGATACTATTTTTTATCAAGTCGAACTTACTGCCAAATATTGCAAGCTCCTTGGAGCTCAGGTTTTTGAGCAGTTTAATGTCGGAATTACTGTTGAAGAGTTTTCTGTCTTAGATACACTTATTTCACAACAGGAATTGTGCCAAAGAGATTTAGCAAAACTAATTCTTAAAGACAGAGCAAATACGGGTAAATTACTCGATTCTTTGGAAAAAAAGGGTTTAATATCAAGAAAATTGGCAATAAAAAATAATCGTCCGGTAAAAATCATTGATATAACAGAATCCGGAAGAAAAAAAGTTGCAGATGCAACAGATAAAATAAGACCTCATTACCATATAATAAAAGACAGAATCAACAACAGCGATTTAGCTCGAGTTGGAGATTTATTAAAAGAATTGAGAGAAATATTGCAAGATTCATTAAAAATACAAATATAGCATAAGGAAGATACAGATGAGTAACGAATTAAAAGAAGAAAACACAAAAAAATTACCTATTAAAAAAAGATATTTTATCACATTTATAGTCATTGTTGCGGCAATCGTAGGAGGATATTTTATATATGATATGCTCGGATATGAATCCACTGACGATGCATACGTAGAAACAACAACCGTTTCCGTTTCTCCTAAAGTTGCGGGTGAAGTTGTAAAAGTGTTGGTAAAAGATAACCAGCCGGTTAAAGCTGGAGACGTTGTAGCAGTAATAGACCAAAGAGATTACAAAGTAAGACTCGCTCAAGCTCAAGCATCATACGACAGAGCTGTTTTGAACCAAAATAATGCACACGCTAATCTGAACGCTGCGAATTCGGAAATAGAACTTGCGCAAAAAGATGTTGAAAGATACGAAAACCTTTATAAAGCCGGCGCTGTTTCAAAGCAAACCCTTGATAAAGCAAGAACAAATTTAGATGCAGTAAAAGCAAGACAAACAGTTGCTGAACAGTCGATATTTTCATCTAATCCGGCACAAAATGCAAAAGTTGCCGATGCAGATTTGAATGTTTTAAAAGCTCAATTAGACGGTGCAAAACTTGCAATGGAATACACAGAAGTCATTGCTCCTATTGACGGAACAGTTTCAAACAAAAGAGTGGAAGTCGGCATGATGGTTCAGCCGGGAACTCCGCTTTTTGTAATTGTTCCAAACGACGTATGGGTAGTAGCAAACTTTAAAGAAACACAACTTGAAAAAATGAAAAAAGGTCAGGAAGTCGATATAAAAATTGATACATATTCTAAGAAAGTATTTAAAGGAAAGATTGACAGTATACAAAGAGCTTCAGGAGCAAAATCAAGTTTGTTCCCTCCTGAAAACGCAGTTGGTTCATTCGTTAAAATTGTACAAAGAATTCCTGTTAAAATTGTATTTACAGAAGAAATTAATCCGGAAGACTACGCAATAATCCCCGGAATGTCTGTTGTTCCTAAAGTTCGAATAAGAGGCAGTAAGTAATATAATATAAAAATGGCAAATTAGAGTTTTATAATATCTTTTTCTGCTTATTTATAGACATGCTGATAAAATGAATGATTTGATTAAATCTGAATCATTCATTTTCATTTGTTGATTATTTTCCGGTTAAAATGTCAAAAATATTTTTATGTTTCAAACTTTTTTCATCAGCAGGTTTGATACCGAGAATAGATTCCAAATCGGTTTTTAAAGTCTTTAAATCTTCATATTTTTTTAGCATTCCGTCCATGCAGATTGATACATCGCCGGTTTCTTCAGAAACAACTAAACAAGCTGCATCAGAAATTTCAGAAAGTCCTATTGCAGCCCTGTGACGTGTTCCGTATTTCCAACTTAATTTTGGATCTTCTGTAAGCGGAAGCAATACTCCTGCGGAATGAATTTTGTTATTATCAATAACCATAGCACCATCGTGGAGCGGAGTATTTGGATGAAAAATCGTCAGAATAAGTTCTGCTGAAATAATAGCATCAATTTTTGTTCCAACATCTGAATAAATACCTGTATTCATTCCCTTTTGAAATACAATTAATGCACCGGTTTTAGTTTTTGTTAAATATTTAACAGCTTCTATTATCTCTTTAATTACATCAACGCTGTCTTCTCTTTTTTCATATTTTTTTGAGGGTGAAAAGAACGTATTTCTTATAAACCCAGGTTGTCCGAGATATCCCAAAAATCTTCTGAGTTCAGGTTGAAAAATAACAATAAGACTCAGCGCAATGAGTGCAACCATCGAACGTAAGAACATTCCTAATATTTTTAGGTTTATCATTATTAATAATTGGCTGAATATCCACACAAGTACTAAAAATAACAGTCCCTTAACTAATTTTTCCGATTGAGTGTTCTTAATAAATTTAGTATAAAAAACAAATAATATTGATACTATTATAAAAATTTCAATAATGTTAACCCAGCCTACAGACCACTGCATCGGGTTTAATAAGTTCTTAAATATTGAATTCAGTACCTCTGTCATTTACTCTAACCTATCGGGAATGCTGTCATGCGAAATTAAATCATCTAAACTTTCTCTACTTACTATAATATCAGATATTGAATTATTTACAAGTACCATTGCAGGTTTTTCAACTCTGTTATAATTTGACGCCATCGAGTAGTTATAAGCACCTGTATTATATACACATAAAACATCGCCTGCTTCAGTTTTAGGAAGAACTATGTCATTAATCAAAATATCTCCGCTTTCACAATATCTACCTGCAATTGTCACTTTCTCATTTTTAGGTTCATTTATTTTATTTGCAATATCTGCAGTATATTCTGCTTGATACATGCTTGGACGCGGGTTATCAGCCATTCCTCCGTCAACAGCAACATATTTCCTACCGTTTGGAACTTGTTTAGAGCTGCCTATTGTATATAAAGTTACGCCGGATGTTGAAATGATGCTTCTTCCGGGTTCAAGATATATTGTATGAATTTCTCCTGAATATTTTTTCATTGATTCAGTTACAGTTTTTGCTAAATCTGAAACAGACGGTGGATTATCGTTTTCAGTATACTTTACTCCAAGCCCTCCGCCGATATTTATTTCATCTAAATCAATGTTATGAACGGTTTTTATTCGTTCCATTTCTTTTATCAGAATTTCTACTTCATCGTGGTAAGATTTTAATTCAAATATTTGAGAACCGATGTGTGCGTGTATTCCGCGTAATTTTAGATTTTTATATGAATTTTTGATTAGATAAACTATTTCGTCAATTTGAGACAGGTCAAAGCCGAATTTAGAATCAATCTGTCCAGTTTGAATGTAGTCGTGAGTGTGACATTCAATTCCCGGAGTTAATCTCAGTAATATGTCTACTGTTTTATTCTTTTCCAAAGCAATCTTATTTAATAATTCCGCTTCATAGAAATTATCAACTGAAAATCTGCCGACACCATATTTTAAAGCAAGTTCAATTTCTCTTTGGGTTTTGTTATTTCCGTTAAACAAAACTGAATTCATATCAATTCCTGCTTTGTATACAGTATAAATTTCTCCGATTGAAACTGTATCAAATCCAAATCCTTCAGAAGCAATAATTTTAGATACAGCAGAAGTGCATAAAGCTTTCGATGCATACATCATTTTGATATTGCCGTATTCTTTAAATCCTTCAATGTATTCTCTGCAAATACTTCTTAAAGTTACTTCATCTATTACATATAAAGGAGTTCCGTATTTATTTGCCAAATCAACAGTATCACAACCTCCGATGAACAGATGTTCTTTTGTTTCTGCCGTTATAGGTTTAATACGCTGATTTGTTCCTGTGTCCATAACTTCACCATTTACTCCCTATATTTATTACCCTTTATATTTACTCCTTACCATAAAACTATTTGATTCGGAATGTAACATTTGCGACAGCGGTAACTTTTTTATCAATTGTTGAGGTATCATTTATTCCCATATCGGAAACATTTGTAGAATCAACCGGTGTTATTTGATAAACACCCATTCTTACAGCTGATATTTTACCGACTCTGTTATGAGAAGGTTTTAACATAGATACTGCTCTGTTTCTGGCATCAGTCGAGGCTTTTTCCAACAATGTAACTTTTAATTCGGGAAGTTTTGAGTAATCGTATGAAGGCGTACTAACATTAACAACAATTCCTTTATTAATTAAGCTTGTGATATCAGTAGAAATTTCCTTGATTAATTCAACATTATCCGCTGATATAGAAACAGATTGTGTAAAGTTATAGTGATCAACTTCGTTAGTTGAATATCCTCTAACATCGTTTTTGTATACCGGATAAACATTCGGTGTTTTAACTTCTATTTTTTCTATTTTCTTTTCTTTTAAGTATTCACGAACAACTTTTAATTGGTCTTGTGCTGTTTTATATGCAATCTGTCTGGTTGGACTTTTAACCTCTATTTCAAAATCCAAACTACCTTTATCTGATTTTACTATTTCATAAGCGGAACCAGTAACTGATATTTCATTTTTTGAAATGGTTGAAGAAACCATTTTTGTAGATACAATAAGAGCTAAACCTATTAATATACCCAGTGAAATTACTTGTAATTTTTCAACTTTTTCTAACATATTTCCTCCTTACTAAAAACTAATTATAAGTATATTTTAAAAAAAATATGCAGAATTGTAAATGATAATCTAAATAATTCCCTTTATTGCATTTGGCAAGTATCTGATTACATCAGTTGCGAGAACGGAATATTCAGTTAAATCGTTGCTTGCAATTTCTCCTGCTCTTGAATGAAGATAAACCCCAAGCCTTGCCGATTCATAATGCTCTGTATTTTGAGCAAGAAGTCCGGAGATTATTCCCGCTAAGACATCACCAGTTCCGGCTTTTGCAAGTGCTGAATTACCAAATTGATTTACGGATAATTGTTGCCCGTCTGTAATTATTGTTCTATGTGTTTTTAAAACCGTTATTACTTTATATTTCTTACTGAGTTCACGTGCTGAGTCTTCGAGGTTATTCAATACATCATTCAACTTTACTCCTAGCAGTCTTGCCCCTTCCATCGGGTGTGGGGTGATTATGGTATTTTGAGGTAAACTTAATTGTAAATCATTTTTTTCTTTAATTTCTGACAGAATATTAAGTCCGTCTGCGTCTATTACTGTCGGTTTATCCTGTTTGCTGATTTTCTTCATAAATTGTATAAAATCTTTTTTTGATTGTTTTGTTTGCCCCAATCCGCACCCGATTAAGTAAACAGTATAATTTTCAATATCTTTCAGACCTTGTTTTCTTTCAAGATAAACAGCTTCTGGAAGTAATTTTGAAACAGAATCAGTGACTTTTTTTGTGGAAGAAAGTGCTACAAGTCCGGCTCCAACTTTCAATGCAGCTAAAGAAGATAAGTACGCTGCTCCGATATAATTATCACAGCCGGAAATATTTAAAACTTTACCAAAAGTTCCTTTATTTGAATTTTCAGGTCGAGCCGGCATTATAAAGTTTTCCATTGTCGATTGCCTCTATTCATTATAATTACATTCCTATTTGACGGATGACTTCATAAACTGTTATTGCAACGGAATTTGAAAGATTCAGACTTCTCTGACCTTCTATCATAGGCAGAGTAATTGCGCTTTCTTGGGTAACGTATTCTTTAGGAAGTCCTCTTGATTCTGGACCGAATACAAGAAAATCTCCATCTTTAAACTCTATATCAGTGTATTTTTTCTTCGATTTTGTAGTCAAATAGAAAAATCTTCCGTTAGGAAATTGTTTATACATTTCTTCCATAGAAACTACTTTATGTAAATCTACGTGTTCGAAATAATCCATTCCGGAGCGTTTTACATATTTATCGGTAAGCGCAAAGCCGAGTTTTCCCACAAGATATAAAGAAGCTCCTGTGCAAACGCACAATCTTGCGATGTTACCTGTATTTGCAGGAATTTCCGGTTCATAAAGTACAACGTTAATTTTTGCCATTTTTATATATTACCTAAACGTTAATCTGTAAAAAGGAGCCAATACTAAAAGCCTTCTATATTTACCTATTTACCTATTTACCCCTTTACCCCTCGATAACTCTTTTTGCTTCTATCATAACAGGCAATCCTCTGACTACACAAAATACGATTGCAACAACTGCTGTCCAGTATGCGACTGTCCATAATATTTCTGCGTGTGCAATGTTAGGAATTTTTGCCGCTACAATTAAAACAAATGCAAGTACTTTTGCTACTGCATAACTAATTCTCATAAATTTGGAGCCTGTTATCCATTTGCAAATAGGATTGACCTGCATGCCGAATGGAGTTAATCCTTTTTCCATAGCGGCGCTTCTGATTGTATCGGTAATAAATCCTCTTGTTATTGCAATGAGCGGAAATAAAATATTTAGCCAGCCCATTACTGCAAAAAGAATCCAATAAGTATTTTCAACAATTCTGTCTCCCATAATATCTAATAGAGCACCGAATTTTGAAACCTCATTAAACTTTCTTGCAACATAGCCGTCTACTCCGTCAAGAGAAAATGCCAGAATTGTTAACGCTAATGCCCATACGTAAGCTGTTGTATTTCCTTGATAGCAGTAAATCAAATATACTGCTAAAAACATTACGAAAATTCTGAATATTGAAATAAAATTTGCCATTTAAGCTCCCTCTTTTGTTTATTGTCGGATTATTTGATTTATCATTGTGAATTCAATCAAGACCAGGCAATCCAGATTTTTATTAACTTTAATTCACTTAAATCTTTTCGTTAATATTTCTCACTACATTATCCCTAACTTCATACCTATCCTTTCATTCTGGATAAAGCAAAGTCTTTTTTATCAAGTTCTTCTTTTTTTGAACCAAGCATAATTCGTTCAGCTTCTTCTAATACACTAACAACCGCATATCCGTTAGCACCGTCCGAACGAGCTTTTTGGCCTGTCGCAATACAATTTACGAAGTGCTGGCAAGCCAGTTTCAAAGGTTCTATTTCAAGATAATCGAGTGCAACGTTTTGTGTATTTGCCGGAATAAAGTTATCATATATTTTTAATTTGTCGGCAGGAGCGCAATCATCAAATATTGCTGTAGCTTTTGTCCCTCTTACCAAAAGATTTACGTGTTTTTGAGGAGTTATCCAGCTGTCGGAAATATGGGCAACCATACCGCCTTCAAATTCTATACCTAAATGAGTTATATCCATAATATTGTTTCTGTCGCTGGAAGCTCCGATTGCGGAAATAACTCTTACGGGATTTTTTCCTGTTACATAAGCGACCATTGAAACATCATGGGGAGCCAAATCCCACATTACGCTTCGGTCATTCTTATGATAGTTAACATTAAGTCTGTCACTTTGAGCATAAACAATCTCTCCTAAAGTTCCGTCTTCTACCAGCATTTTTAGACGATTAACGGCAGGGTGGTATAATAACAGGTGGTCAACCATCAAAACCAAATCCTTTGATTCTGCGAGTTCTGTCAATACTTTTGCCTCTTCTGCTACAGTTGAAATAGGTTTTTCAACATAAACATTTTTACCTGCTTCTAATGCTGCTTTTACAAGTTTAAAATGTGTATGACTAGGTGTGACTACTGCAACTCCTGTGATTTCGGGATTTTTTATGATTTCATTAAAATCTTTTGTTGTTTTAACCCCGGGGAATTGGTCTCTGACTGCTTGTAAGGATTCTTCATCTAAATCGCATACATATTCCAGTACATTGAGATTATAAAAATTGCGGACAATATTTTTGCCCCACATTCCCATTCCAATTACAGCAATTTTTTGATTATTCATACTTGAAAATTCCTTATTTCATAAATATTTTACACTCTACAATTATATTACAAGCATTTTATTCCGTAAAGTAAATTAAAATATTATTACAGATATTTAATAAACATATAAACCGTACAAATAGCAAGTGAAATACTAACAACCCCAATTCCGTATTTTAGGAATCTTACAAATGAAATCGGGTGTCCTTCGTGTGCGGCATTTTCAGATACTATTACGTTAGCTGCAGCGCCAATGATAGTTAAATTGCCTCCCAAGCAAGCACCAAGTGATAAGCACCACCAGAGCGGGAATGTATAATCATGTCCCATTGATTTTTCAATTACTTCTAACATAGGTGCCATAGTAGCAGTATACGGAATATTATCTATTACTCCGGAAATCAACCCTGATGCCCAAAGAATTAACATAGTAGCAGCTTCTTGAGAGCCTTGAGTAACTTTTAGTATCCATTCTGCCATTAATCGAATACCGCCGGAAGCCTCAACTCCGCCTATAATTATAAATAATCCGATAAAGAAGAATATTGTATTCCATTCAACATCTCTTAATATATCGGTAGGCTTTTCAAACAGAAGTAAGAAGCTAGCTCCCAGCATTGCTGCTACACAAGTTTCAATATGTGTAATATCATGCGTTACAAATCCTAATATTACAAGTCCAAGTACAATCATTGAACGAATCATTAGGTTTTTATCCGTTATTGTTTTAGAATTATCCAGATTTGCAACTTCTGCCATTTTATCAGCATCAGCATGTAATTTCTTTCTGAAGATTAGAGCTAAACCTGTAATTACAACTAACAGAATAATAGCTACAACATCTGTCAAATTCCAAATAAAGTCCATAAATGAAAAACCTGCGGCACTTCCAATAATAATATTTGGAGGGTCGCCTATCAGTGTAGCTGTTCCGCCGATATTTGATGAAAATATTTCTGTAAGTAAATAAGGCAGCGGGTCAATATCCAATTTTCTTGCAATTGCAAATGTTATCGGTAAAATCAAAATTACAGTTGTTACGTTATCCAAAAAAGCACTTGTAACTGCTGTAAATAAGCCAAGTGCAACAAGAATTTTAATTGGATGTCCTTTTGTGAGTTTTAAAAGTTCATTAGCAATCCAATTAAAAACTCCGCTCCTTGTTGAAATGCTTACAATTATCATCATGGAAACAAGTAAAAATATTACATTAAAGTCAACAAAATTTATAAAATAATGCGGATTTAATTCTTCTCCAATTGTTTTTGTTTGGCTTACTAATCCAAGTAAAATTGTTATACCTGCGCCAAGCAGTGCAATTGTTACTTTCGGTATTTTTTCAGTCGCAATAAAAATATAAGCTAATATCAGCAGACCTGCAGATATTATAACATTATGCGCTGATACAAAATTATGTATCAAATCCATTTGTATCTCCTCTCTATAAATATGGGGGTATCCCCTAAAAATGTACCTTATTTATTTTAGCATAAATAAAATAAATATTTTTCCAATAACTATTGAAATATCAATAATTATTTAGTAAAATATATTATGGTCTTTTGTATATATAATACATGGAGTTAAATTATGATTAATCCAGTTCTCTCTTCTTCTATATCACAGTATAAAACAGTTACCCTGTTAAATCAGCAAACCGGCATGAAGGATACTTATGTGGTAAGTAATGATGAATTTTATAATTTCACGCGTTCTCGAAATCAGGCGGTCAAAAAGTATAATTCGAGAGTTTATACAACTTCTGCTGTAAGTGCTGCTGTTTGCGGGCTTACCGGTTTTTTGCTTGGCGGAAATAAAACTTCCGCAAAATTATCAACAGCTACTGTAGGTGCGTTATTAGGTGCACTTGGTGGAATGGTCTGGGGCATGGTTATCGGTGACAACAAAGTTAAAAAAGTTGAAAATGAGTTTATCCAAAACAATTCCGATAAAATTGTCGGAACTTCCGATATTTTAATTTAAGCTTTGAGTCTGCGGAAAAATTGCCAATTTTATCATACTATCCTTTTGTAAACTTATTTAGTTATTTATTTTTATATTTATCAAAACGTTTGTTGTATTCATCTACGGCTTCTGCAGCTTCTTGTTCTGTGTACTTGTATTGCGAAAGACTTATCATAATTCGTCCGTTAGATTCTTTTTCTAATTTCTTTTTTATTTTATAAGGGTACGTTTCATTTCCTTGAAGTTCGCCTTCATGAATTTCACGAATTACGTCATCTATGTACTGTTGAGTGTAGACAGGTATATTTGGATGTCTTTTAATATAATCGGTTAAGGGCATATTCTCCCTGTATCTGTTACCATCTGCAGTTGTCAAAAGAAAATTCCCGATTGTGTTTATACCGCCGAGTGACTCCGGAGTTACGTGCTCTATTGAACCTACGGAACCTATAAATAATCGTCTTACAGATTCTGTTTGAGAACGATTTGCATACTTAACAATAAAAGCATTTTTGCTGCTTCCTGATGTAGGAAGGAATAGTGCCTTATTTTTTATATCTGCGAAAATCTCACGTTCATTATCTTTCGGGATAATTGATTCAAGTGAACTCAAAAATATTTTTCGTTTAAAGCAGTCATTTTTAGAATCTTGTAAAATAATCTGTCTGCATTTTGTTGTTTTTGCCCTCAATTTTAGCGCTGTGGACGGTGATAATTTTCTTGACATATAATCAACATCGTCTAAAACCATAAATTCTTCAAGTTTTAATCTGGTTAAACTGTTTGTATATATCATTTTTAAACAATTTTGAATATTATCTTCCGGATTTAGCATAGAAAAATCTTTAAAGATGGCATAAACAGCTTTTTCTGTAGGAAGAAGATTGTCATAATGAACAGCGAGTAAATTAACGGCATCGAGAGCTGTTTCACATTTTGCAAGCCCTCTTTCAAATCCCTTAAGCGCTGTTCCGGGAATAATCTTAATTCCTCTGTAAGGGCAGGTAATATCTCTAAGTTTTCTTAGAGGTTTTCCGGCAGAAGTTGAACCCTCATAGGGAATATCATAGTAATATTTGAGGTAATTTTCTTCCGTTAATCTTTTAGGTGCAGACTTCTTTGATGCCATATATAACATGATATCAGATTTTTATACATATTTGAAGTGTTTTTTACTATAAAAATAACAATAAAAAAATTCTTACATTGTTTTCAGTCAATGTAAGAATTTTTAGCCTAATCCGAATGTCGGTGCATTGTTTTTGGTTCCGTCTTGAACTAACTGTTTTATTCGTTCCAGTCGTTCCTTGCAATCCGCTAATTGAACATCTGCTGATTGTGATTCCAGATCCCATTCCAGCTCTTGTTCTTGTAACGGCATTACCTCTGCATCTTCCTGTGCTTCTAACTCAGCCTCTGCTGCTTCTAACCAGACAGAAACATTGTTACCAAACATTGTTGTCATATTATTTGCATTATTTTGAATTGTATAAGTAGCTTGCTGTGCCATGCTCTTGGCTTGTTGGTATGTATTTATTTGATCCCAAGTATACTGGCCCTCACCGTATTTAATGTTATATTTGTCAGTATTACTTTCGTTTCCGTCTATATATGTCTTTTTAGAACTCAGTGTGCCAGCTTGTTCTTCTATCTGTATAGCATTAAACTGCTCTTGAGTAAGATTAGTGAAGATTTTTTGACTTGTATCATTACCATCTTTATCTTTTGCATAAACATCTTTAGAACTGCCTAAAACTGATGCTAATGCTTGATAGAAACAACCATTATTAAGTTGTCCTGCCATTCCCATCATTGGATTCCAACCGTTAGTACCTAACCCAAATTTATTTTGAATACCAAGTTGGAATTGTTTCTGCATCAATTGGGCCATGTCTTGGACTTTTTTATGTCGTTTTTGATACATTTTTTGGACGCGTTCAATTTGCTTCGTCATCCTTTCCTTACGGTGGGATGCGCGAATCTGCTTTGCGGTCAATGTGGATATTTTCCGCTGTAATCTAAATTGTTCGCATAGTGCTAGTAAGTAGCTCATTGTCCTTACCTGGTCTCCATATTTTTTATACTCTGTATATATATAAAGTATATTTGAAATTGAAAATTGCGCGAGTTGAACAATTTTGTTACAAAACTTTACAATTGAGTATATGCAAAATTGCTATAGTTTAATAATAACGTGCTTTATGGGGATTTAATAAATTGTTAATTTTATACGTAAAATTATTACAAAATTATGCAATAAGTATATATTTTTATAAAAATAAGAATATTTTGTTCATTTTTATGCGTATATATAATATATATAATATAGTCAAAAAAACAAAAAATACTGTGTCATAACGGAATGATAATACGTAAAAACTGACATCATCATGTCTTCCATGGATAGGGAAGACAGCAGCCGTAGAAGCGTATAGCGACGTACCGCTGCAGATGGGTTTTGGTGGAAAAGATTATAGAGTTTACCCTCTCCAAGAATTTCTAAAATTCTGACGAATTTTGAAATTCTATCCTCCCCCAAGGGAGGTTGATAATTTTCCACTTTCCATTTTAATAACTACCCACCCGCATTTCTACGTTTCAAGCATAGCTTTCAGCAAGAACTGCGGCCTCCCTGATTATGGAGGTTAGATTATGTACGGATTAAAAAATAATTTACCTATCTATTATAACTACGTTTTCAATATGATATGTGTGCGGAAACATATCAAACGGTTGTATAGATTTGATTTTGCACCCTTTTCCCGTTAAGAATTTTAAATCTCTGGCAAGTGATGACGGGTTGCAGGAAACATATATTATTTTTTTTGTAGTAAGTTTAAGTGCGTATTCAAGGCTTTCTTTTGTGCAGCCTTTTCTTGGCGGGTCAAGAATAGTTATATCAAACTTCTCATCACTGTTCGCCATCTCGCTGAAGCATTTGCCGGCATCCATGCATATTGTTTTTATATTATTAATATTATTATCATTAATAATTTCATTAGCTAAATCAACAGATTCTTTGACTTCTTCAACGCTTACAACTTTAGAAGCTGTGTCTGACATGCAAATTCCGAATGCTGCGATTCCTGCATAAGCATCTAATATTGAAGGATTATTGAAATTTTTAGAAATATAATCTCTTATATATATAAATATATTATTGGCACTTTTGGGGTTTACTTGAAAGAATGTATTTGCCGATACTTTAAAAGTCTTATCGCAGAGTGTTTCATATATATATTTATCACCGATAACAAAATCTGTTCTGTTTCCAAGTATCAAATTAGTTTTTTTATTATTAAAATTTATTCCGACTCCGGATATATTCGGCAGATTATTATATATACATTCTGCAAGTTTTGTAAATTTATCCTTTATTTTATCAGAGTTTACAACCAGAATAACAAGTGACTTATTGTTAAACGCAGAACTTCGAATAACTACATGTCTCAGGTCGCCCGAATGTTTTGATTCTATGTATCCGCTAACATTATACTGTTTGGAATTTTCACGTATAAATTCGATTATTTTATCACAGTATGAAGGCTGAATAGGACAATGTTTAATATTTACTATTTCGTGGCTGCCTGACTTATAATATCCTGCAAGCATCCGTTTCGATTCTTTTGTTTCCGATATCGGGTATTGAATTTTGTGTCTAAATTCTTTTATTTCCGGACTTGGAATAACGTCATTTATTTGAATATCTTTTAGTGATAATGAATGCATGCAATCTTCAACAATTTCTTTTTTATATTTTAACTGCGATTCGTAGTCTATAAACTGCAGTTGACAAGCTCCGCAGACTTTTTGCATCTTACAAAATGGTTCTATTCTCGATTCAGACGGTTTTATGATTTCAACAATCTCAGCGTGTCCAAAATTTTTATTCTTTTTTGTAATTTTTATTTTAAGCTCGTCATCGGGACAAGAATTTGGAATAAATACAACGAAACCGTCAATTTTTGCAATGCCGTAACCCAAGTTCGAAAGTTTTTCAACTTTTACTTCATACAACTTATTTATATCTATGTCTGTTACTTGGCGCATGGTTTAATTACTTGGATATTTCTGGTTTCTGAAATCTCTTGACGGGCATCTCGAATAATTTCTTTATATTCTTCTGATAAACTAAGTCCGTTGCATAATCTGTCAATAAAACCGTTATTAACTTTTACTGCTTTTTCTAAAGCACCTACATGTTCTAATACATCTTTGATATCGGCTAAATCATATCCAAAAGATTGTTTTGATTGATATACCATCATTTCTCCTGTTTCGGCAACTAACGGTTCTCCGCCTAAATCAAAGTGGAGTTTAAATACTGATTTTAAATCCTGAAGTTCTGCCTGCATAGTAGCTATACTTTGTTGTATTCTTAAATATCTGTCAAACAGATAGTCAACGTTCATTAACTGTTTTCTTTGCCAGTCCAGTCTTTGAAGATATAGTTTTTTTAGCTTTGGATATGCAAGCGCAAGTCCCATTGTATCAGCCATAGCTCTGTGATGATTTGTTAAATCGACATTAAATCTTTTTGTAAGAGCTTCCAAACCATGCGATTCCAAATCCGGCGCAATTTCCTTAAACATCATCTGAGAATCAATTCTCGGATTTTCTAATTTTGTTCCGAATACTCTTAGCTTTGCTTCATTAAGGAATGAGTAATCAAAAATAACATTGTGTGCAACAATGGGGTAATCACCGATAAATTCCAATATTTTCGGAAGGGCTTCAGCTTCGGTAGGAGCATCCGCAACCATTTCTTGTGTAATTCCATGTATAGCAATACTGGATTTTCTTATATGCTGTTCCGGATTGATTAGAGTTTGAAATTCGTCTTTTATCTTTCCGTTTTCTAATCTAACAGCTGCAAATTCTACTAATCGTTCTCTGGTATAATCCAATCCCGTTGTTTCAGTATCTAAAACTATCTCTATTTCTTTTTTTCTTGGCATAATGTATTTATTTCCTCATACAATATTATAATTTAATTCTATATCCCCTCAATAGAATAATAGCATAAATATTCTTAATATGGTAATATTAATATAATATATTATTAATATAGTAAATAAGGAGATTTTTATGGTAAAAGAGGTAAATGTAGAGAACTTTGATTCAGAAGTTATAAATAGCAATAATGTAACAATTGTAGATTTTTTTGCTGATTGGTGCGGACCTTGCAGAAAATTATCTCCGGTTCTAGAAGAAGTAGAAGATGAACTTAACGGCAAAGCTAAATTTGTTAAAGTAAATACAGACGAGAATATTCCGCTTGCACAGCGTTATCAAATCAGCGGTATTCCGACGCTTTTGATATTTAAAAACGGTGAACTTGCCGAAAGACTTGTAGGTTTAATGCCGAAAAACTCGATTATAACAAATATTGAGAAATATTTGTAATATTTTATCGAAACCCATCGGCATCAGTACATCGCTCTACGCTCCGACGAATGCTGTCTATCCTATCTAGGGAAGACAAGGTGCGAAAACTAACTGCATAATGTTATTGCGAGACCGATTAGGTCGAAGCAATCCAGCCATTTATTAACTATTTTTTAATCCGAATATAACTTTAGTCAGATAATACGTTAAAGTTATCTTTTTTTATTCCTTCGTTTATTGTTTTGAAATTTGACTTGGTTTCAGTTTGTGTTTCTGTAGTATCTTCTTTGATTCTCCACCAAGCTTTTTTCTTTTTTTCTGTTTCATTTAGAATTACAGACTGATCTGATTCATACAGATTGTTGAATGATTGAGGTGCTGTTTGAGCGGGAAAGGGATTATCACTTTTAAATAATTCCGCATTAACAGATGCTGAACAAAAACCTATTAACAACAATGCTACTAATATTCTCATACAAACCCTCCTTTTTTTATTATAACATTTTTTTGATTATAACATATTTTTTATGCTTTTATAATACCTTCTTCTATCATTTGTTTTCTTATTTCTGATTTAGTTTGGAATTCAGCATTATCTTTCTTCCATAATCTTTTAGCAACCATGATAGCAGGGGTTAAAATTCCGAGAACAAAAATACTTGTTCCTATATTCATGTTTATAGAATGTCTTTTCAGTTTTTTAACTTGTTTGAAGAATTGGTCGGATGTTTCTCCTTTCTTGATTGAATCTTGGAATTGTGTATATAAAGTGCTTAACTTTTTATCCACTCCTTTAATATCCTCAAGGTCGATAAATTCTCTCGTATCAATTTTATCCGTTACTTCGGATTTCTTGAATATTTCATACCATTTTTTAGGTTGTTTGTACATTTTTATAATTTCTGACTGTTTTGCATATTTTACAATATGATTATCAGGATTGTTATGTAAAAATTCATAAATTGCAGTGTCGCCTTTTTCTTTAATTTTTGAAAATTCTTCTAAACTCTTTAATATAGAGCCGTCTTCAAATGATTTTTGCAGTTCTTTATTTTCTAATACTCTTGCATCCAGTAAAATTGATCTATTAAATTTTTTATTTGCATATTTTTCGCATAATTCTTGAATCTTGCCTCCGACATAATAAAGCATTAGGAGTAATGAAGCTTCTTTTATAGCATAGCCGGTAAATTCTTGCGGGGTTCTTGAATCTACTAATCTTTCTGTTGTAATCGCACCGTCCATAAGCCACATGTTTTTAACGGGTGAAAATGCGAAATCGCTTACAACGGTTCCAACTCCCTTAAATGATGGTGATTTAGAAGCCGTATTCTCTTTTTTATCTTTTTCTTGGTTTTGGTTGTATTCTTTTAGAATATTGTTTCTGATTTTTTGTTCGGTAAAATTATGCTTTAACTTAGTTAATCCAACGTAAGTTGCGATAGCCAAACCGGTCGAAGCCAAAAATCTGTAAAATGCAACATTCTTTGTTAATTGCTGTTTTTTCGCTATTTTTTCAATGTTTAATTTTATTTCGTCGTTTGGGGCATATTGTTTTGTTTTTTCTAAGATATCTTTATTTTTTAAATTTCTTACATCAAACTTGGAATCCAAGTTGAAAAGTTTGTAAATGGTCTTATTATATATTTCTTTATAAGCCGGTATTCCCAAAAGCCATATTGCTTCTGTCCCTGCTTCATCAATAAATCTGTCTTGTCCTTCTTCTTTTCCGGTGATGAAAGAACCTGCTGTCATACCTGCACTCGATGCAGAATCTTTAATAAGAAGCGGAACAAGTGAATCAGGATTTCCCAATGTAGAGTATATTGCTGCAACGTTTACCATAATTACAGCCCCCATATAAGATTCATGAGTTTTTGACTTTTTTTATTTTTGTTATTCATATTTCGACCTACCTTTCTTTTAAAACACGTAAAGCTTAAAAATTGCTTAATTGTTAAGATAATTTTACAATTAAAAAAACTCTCGCTCATCAGAGCGAGAGTTTTCTAACCTTCTACTTAAGAAACCCTATCCGACCAATTCCGTATCGTCAGACTCTGATGCTTTTACCATAATTGCGTGTTCAACAGGATTTTCCTTTTTATAAGGATTTTCGTTGACAGCAACTTCTTCAAAGCCAAACTCGTCTCGGGCTTTCTTCATTTGTGTCTCATCTACAATTTTCTTTGCAAGCTCTGCAATTTCGTACACAAGCTTGTATCTGTTTTCGCAACTTTCATTAAGTTCCCATGCTACTTTTATAATTTGATCCATTTCTACCTCGGCAATTAAGATATTAACAATCCTTAATAATTGTATACCAACTAAAAAAAAATGTCAAAAGTTTTAAATGTTATTTATGGTAATATAAAACTATATAAAGAAAGGCAGTTATGGTCAGAGAATATGATTTTTATGTAGTTCCGACTCCTATCGGAAATATTCAGGATATTACACTTCGTGCAATAGAAATTTTGAAATCTGTTGATTTTATTGCATGTGAAGATACAAGAACTACTCAAAAACTTCTCAATCATTACGATATTAAGACAAAATGTATTTCTTATCATAAATATAATGAACGGGAAAGAGTAAATTTTTTTCTGTCAGAATTAAAAAACGGGAAAAAAATAGCGCTCGTTTCTGATGCAGGTACTCCTATGATTTGTGATCCGGGAGGGGTAATAATCAAAGAACTTATAAATAGCGGATTCTCAGTTACATCACTCCCCGGCGCTTCTGCTGTTACTACATTTCTTTCTCAAATTCCGAGAGAAAGTGAAGAATTTACTTTTATTGGTTTTATTTCAAAAAGTGAATCTCAAATTACTGAAACTGCAGAAAAATATTCGGCTTCAAATCTTGTTTTTTATGATTCCCCGGAAAGAATTCTAAAAACCTTAAATATTATAAAGTCAACAAGAGGTGATGCCCAAATTGCATTGGGCAGAGAACTCTCCAAGCTCTTTGAAGAAATAAAAATCGGTAAAATTTCTGAAATTTTATCACATTTTAAGAACGGAATAAAGGGTGAAATCGTCTGTATGCTTTATCAGGAAGCAAATCCAAATGACTATGATATATTATCTAAAATAAAAACTCTTAAATATAAAGGGTTCAAAGATAAAGAAATTTCAGTAATTCTATCTTCTCTATATAACCTAAATAAAAACCAAATTTATAAGCAAAGTCTTAATATCAACCAAAATTAATAATGCCATGAATAGTGCGTTTTAGTCCCCAAATGTAAAGATTTGTAACAATATCTTCAAAAACATTAAAGTTTTTAAAAAAAATGCCGATATACATGGAAAATGGGACACAACTAGAAAAGGAAACGTACCGAAAATGGGAATGGCATCGTCACAAGTTAGACTATTGGCGATAACCAATAGGATGCACGACATTGAGTATAAAGCTCAATGCTTGCAGAATGCCAAGATCCGCCTCGCAATGGACGAAGATGAAGCGTACCAAAAATATCAGGCGATCTTGGATGCCACTACCCTTACTGTGACACAAGGTGATGGCACAGTTATTGCCGGTACTTTTGATAATTTGATGGCTAATGCAATAGGTTTACATAACGGTTATAATTTTGCATTTGTAGATGAATATGAAAATGCACTTATAGTACCGGACAATGTATATGACATATACAAACAAAATCCGGCCCTTTCTCCTGAAGAAATGGCACTATCTGCTGTCGGAGAGTCATTCAATGTTTTAGATTCATTTGCTCAAAATAATAAATATGGCAATATCGCAGCCTCTGGAGATACTTCACATCCTGATTTATACGATGGTAAAGGTGGCGGTGTTATTGATAAGATGATATCTTTCTTAGAAAAAGTTGATCCAAATAATGTTCATATGTGGGCAAATGAAAATCTGAAAAGTGATTCTGCTGATAACCAATTTAAACAAATTTTAGATGATTATATAAAAGATGATTCACAAGCAGATGACAAAAAGAACAAATTAATACAAGCTATTTTAGCACAGCTAAAAATTGCAAATGGCAATGGAAATGTTGGTGGTTTTACATGTCTACATTTTGATAATCAGGATGAACAAACAACATGGGATAAATATGTTGATGAACTTACTGAAACCGTTGTTAAGGAACATCAAACAGCTATATTTGGCGATGATCAAGATAAAAAAGATGAATATAACAGATATTTAACTATGTTTAGAATGGTAAAAACACATGCAGGAAATGACGCTGAAAAACTTAAGAAAATATCTGATTATAATAGAGAAAGTAATACAGAAAATGCAAATGGTGATTCTAATTGGCTTCAAGACCAGATTCAAAGCGGCAGGTTTACTGTTAGAAGCTTTAGTTATGCAAATCATGAAGGTAAGCTTACCGGTACCAGCCCTGTAACTAATACAAAATTAAACTACACTCCTGAAACTTCAATTGATAAAGCTAAGCTTGCAAAAGCTGAAGCTGAGTATGAACATACATTAAAACAAATAGACAGAAAAGATAAACAATACGATACAGAACTGTCTAAGTTAGAAGCAGAACGTAATGCACTCGATACAGAGCGCGAAGGTATCAAGAAAGTAATGGAGGACAACATAGATAGAACGTTTGGCCTCTTCTCATAACATAGATGTAAGATAAGATGAAATAAATAATTTCCCTTTTTAATCCCTTTTCCCATTTTCCGCTTGAGTTTACCAGCTCAAGCTTTTTTTTATTTTGTAAAGCGGAAAATGGGAATATCTTCTAAACGTCTCATTCAAACCTGACGGTTTTCAATTCGACTGCCCCATTT
>CADBPN010000118.1 GCA_902796585.1 uncultured bacterium | reverse complement strand
TCTATCGACTTTGGAATATTCAAGAGTCTTTTCCTCTTCGGTTTTATCTGTTTTAATTTTATATTTAACGGTAACTTTGTTATTATCAAAAGAAATCTCTGCAGTATTATTATCAAATTTCATTTCTTTTAAAACATCACCGACTTGAATTTGCGGATCTGCAAGCATTTTTTTAGAACCGGTAAATATATCTGCAAAGTAGTAGTGTTTTACCATGTAGTTATAATCAGAATTCTTATTTGAAAGTTGATGCCATTCTTCTAATACAGATTCATTTTCACCATCTGAATATGAATACTGCAATTCTGTATAGTCTGTAGTTTTAGGCGCATTTGGGACTTCCATGCTTAATAAACGGTTAAATAAATTTGCACTTTGGTTTGCCAAAGCAGTTCTTGCCTGGTTAATTTGTTGACCTTCCCACTCAGTGTTGGTCTTTCTTGCCGTAAGTGCTAAATATCTTGCCTGTGATGCTGCCATTCCCATAGCGGAATCTCCTTTTTTTTATTTAATTAATGATTATTTTTTACAAGTCAATATTTAGAACGACAATACAATCGTTAAACTTTAATTAATTTAAAAAATATACTGCATATAGTTGAATTATTAAGTTTTGTAAAGATTTATGCAAAATAATCAGTAAAAAGGCAATTTTTAAAGAGCAAATAACTTTATATATATAAGGTTAGGTAAAAGTTAGGTTAGGTAGGTATGATTAATAATATTACGTCTATGGACTTGCGTCCACAGATTACGGTTGCTAAGGCAACTCCGTCTGTAACAAGTATGGGAATGCCCCCTATTTTAGGGTTTAAAACTCCGATTCTAAATAAGAAGGCGACAATTCGAGTGAAAAAAATCAGGCGCGGAGATAATATTATTATTCCCGGAGAAATAGATGATGACTATGTTGATATAGTGGAAGAGGAAGTGAAATTGCCTCCGCCAAGTAATATGAACTTTTTTGCCGCGCCGGAGCTATTAACGGAAACGGTAAAAAAGAAAACAAAATATTTAAAAAATTGTTATATTATAGATTACATACAGGCGCCGACTCCAAGGTGCGGTATGGGAACGGAAGCAGTAAAAAATTTGGTGGAGAAAGCAATGTTTGATTCCCGAGCAGAAGGGCGTATTGTGACTTTTTCGGCTCCGATGATAAAGGAAGCTTCGCCTGCAATGTTTTTCTACAAATTAGGGTTTCGATTTACTAATCCAAAATCAAATGATTATATGGAGGAATGTTTGCGAAAGAAAATTCCCGATATTCCGCCGCAGATTGGTATGATGTATTTGCCAAAGTCGCGGATAAATAAGTTGTTACACTATGGAGATTTGTTCTAAAGTATGACAGATATAAATCTAGATGCACATTATTCTAAAAATATGAAAGTTAAGCGTCCTCTTGTTAATTTAGCAGAAGCGCCGCCGAGTCATATACACAATACAAAATTGTTTTCGGAAGATGATGCAAATCAAAAAGTTCAGCAAATCAATACGGATATATATGAAAGTGCAAGCAAAGAAAGGGCTGGTCATGGATTCAATCGTTCGCTTTATTTTAAGATTTTTGTCGGTGTTGCTCTTGCAGCCGCAGGTATCACCGGTTACGGTAAAATCAAACAATTTTTCAAAAAACCATAATTTAATGTATTAAAAATTCGGTAATATCGTTTTTATTTGGTCTAAAAAAAGAGTTGTTAATTTTTTATATATGCGATAACTCGGTTAACCTTTGAAGTTTTTTGTCAGTTGTTCCGATACCGGTCAAAAGCATTGTTGATTTTTTGTTTGTAATTTCATCTTCAATATTGTATTTGTCGTATAAAATTTCTGACAATTCAAACCCTGAAAGTCCTTCTTTTTTTATAAGTATTTTTGTAGGGTCATCACCGTAAAATTCCAAATTTTTGAGTTTCTGCTTTATTTTTGAAAGATTATTTATTAACAATTCCAGCTTTTTTCTTCCTTTTTCAGAGTTGAGAAAATTTATTGTTGCTTCAATAGTTGCAAGCATCGGATAGGAAGGAGATGTTGTATTAATCATTTTTAAGCAAGTTTCTATATCTGAATCACATTGCGAATGAATAAGTGCAGTCGGGTTAATTCCTCCGGCTGTTTTATGCAAAGATTGAACTGTAAAATCAGCATAGCAAACCGCACTCTCAGGTAATTTATCAGAAAACGGATAAAGAGCGCCATGTGCTTCATCAACAATTAAGTAAGTTCTGTTTTTTTTACATATTTCACTTATTGTCTTAATATCGGAAACTAAGCCTTCATAGGTTGGAGAAGTAATAATTATAGCTTTTGGTTTTTCTTTTTTTATTAATACTTCAATTTCATTTGGTTTTAAAGGCTCATATATTCCCCAGTTCTCGTTATAATTCAGTTTGTATTCAATAATTTTAGCTCCGGCTAAGAGTCCGGCATTTTTATGACAAGGATGAGAGTTCTCCCAAATAAGTAATTTTTCATCTTTTTTGCATACTGCAAGAACAGCAGCCAATATTCCGCCGGTTGAGCCGTTTGTTAAGAAATGAGTTGATTTTGTTTTATAAATTTCAGCGGCTTTTTTCTCTGCCTCTTTTAAAGCTTCTTGCGGATTATAAGCATCTGTTTCGGATATATCCGAGCGATACCATTGATAAAATTTGTGGAAAATACAAACCTTCCCGTTATGGCTGGGAGTTGTAAACATATTTTTCTTTGTTTTCTTTTTCAAGATAGAAATTAAACTCATATAAATATTCTAATATAATCAATTATAAAAGAAAGCCCGGAGAGTTTCCGGACTTTAAATTTTCTACAACCTTTATCTAACCTTACATATATATAAAGTCTTTTTTTTCTTAATAATTGCTATATTTTGATTAAATTGTTAAGAAATGTTTACAAAGGGAGGATGCGGAAAAAGTCGAAAAATGACATGCGGGAGCGGGAGTTACGCAGTAACTCATTCCCGCAAACTCGATAAAAATTTTGTCTTCACAAAACTTAATAATGTATAAAAATCATGCAATTTTATTTAACAAAGACACTTTATATATATAAGGGAATAAGTTAATTACGGGAAAATTAAGTCATG
>CADBPN010000117.1 GCA_902796585.1 uncultured bacterium | reverse complement strand
GAAGTTTGTAGGTTGGGTAAAACCCAACAAAAGCTTGACAAAGTAATGTTTTTTATATTAAAAATTCTCAATATTTCTGTTCATTCTTCTCAAACCGACTGTTATTTTACAACACTTGCTTGAAAGAACGAAATATGCTTAATCAGAGTATTAGCGGGTGTTATAGTTATAATATTTCTGCAAAAATATCGTCAATGAAGAAAAATAAATTGTAAATGAATATCAGGATAGTATAAAAAGCATAGATTTATTCAAAATACAATAAAAATAAGGTTCACAGCTATGTGAACCTTATTTTTTGCAATGAATTTATGTTTAAACAAGTTCAACTGTGTATTGTGCACTGCGTTCTGCAATTTCAACCAAGCTTCTTGAAACAGCCATCATTGATAATTCAGAATCAAGTTTGTTAACACAAGAACCACAACCTATTGCAGAAGCGCCTGCTGCAAATGCAAGAGATGCAGTTGTCGGGTTAATGCCTGTAGCAGTCATAACAGGAGTTTCAATGTTTCTTGTTAATTCAATTGTATTAGAAATAGTAAGTTCTGCTCTTTCAATTAAACCTCTTACTCCGTTGGAAGGTGATTCGTTAGTAAAATGACCTTCTGTTTGGATTAAATCAATACCGATTGATTCTAATTCTCTTGCAAGTTCAATTTGTTCAGAGATTTCTAATTCACCAGGAATTGTTACACAGAAGAATGTATCACCGATTAATTCTTTTGTTCTTTTTGCCAAATTTAATACTTGAGAAGAAGAGAAAGACATTCCTTTTTTGTAAAGTGCATCAAAGTTGCCAAGTTCAACAGCGTCAGCACCAAGTGCAACAGCGTGAGCTAATTCTTCCGGATCTATTGAAGAAACGAATAATGGTAAATCTGTCATTGTTCTTGCCATTGCTATAATGTCAGGATTTGCACAAATATCAATTGCGCTTGCACCTGCACTTGTTGCAGCAGAAACAACTTTTTTTACACTTTCAGAATCAAAATTATCAATACCTGCAATAATTTTTACTGCTCTTTTTTCATCCAAAGCTCTCTTAAAACTTTCAATTCTTGACATAATTTTCTCCTTTTTGTCGATTGTGAGTATATTTTAACAACTTGTGTCTATTATATCTTAAAATTTGAACCCTTGCAAGATATAGACCAAATAAAAAAATAAATCAGCCTTAGAGAATAATTGAAGAACACATGTAAACTTAATATATTTAGATTATGAAGAAATTGACTTGTACCCTTTTCATAATAGTATTATTATCTCCCTATGCTTGTTCAAAAGAGAAAAGCGCGGCTATTTTGTATGAGAAAATCAATCCGGCAATCGTGCAGGTTGATTCGCAGCTAAGAGACGGAGTATCTTGCGGTACAGGCTGTATAATAGATAAAAACGGAACAATACTCACAAGTGCCCATGTTTTGGAAGATGGAAACGACATAATAATTACCATGTACAATGGTGAAGATTATAAAGCAAAGGTAATAAAAAAATTCGGAGAAAATGAAGATATTGCCCTTTTAAGAATTTCAGTTCCTTATGAACTTAAAACGGTTCGGTTTGGCGATTCCGGTAAAATTAAGGTTGGTGAAAAAGTCTTAGCTATAGGAAATCCGTTCGGCTTTAAAGGAACATTAACGCAGGGAATAATTTCACGAATTGATTATGTAAAAAACAGAATTCAAACAGATGCAGCAATAAATCCGGGTTCATCCGGCGGACCGCTTTTAAATGCGGAAGGTGAAATTATCGGAATAAATCAAGCTATATACAATCCTGATAATAATATTTCCAATATCGGAATAGGCTTTGCAACTCCTATTAATTTAATAAAAGAATACATATCAGAAGCAGATTATCCAAGCATTTCGGCTAAATAAAAATCTTCAGGATAGGTAATTTTAAAATTATTTCTGTCTCCTTCCACAATGTATATTTCTGAAAGGTTGTGTTTTATAATTAATCCGCAGTCATCAGTAAATTCTTTGTCGTTTTTTGATAATTCATGAGCTTTCTTTATAAGTGATAATTTGAAACATTGAGGAGTTTGTATTCGCATAAGTTTTCTTCTGGGCGGAATTGACTTTATAATATTATTTTCAACCTCTATTATGGTGTCTGTAGAAGGAATAGCTACCCCAACTGCTTTATATGTTTTTAAAGCTTCTACACAGTCATTTATTATTTTTTTTGAGACAAAAGGTCTTGCGCAATCGTGAATAAGAACATTTGCTTCATCTTCCTGCACAGAATGTATTCCGATATAAGAACTGTCTTTTCTTTGTTCTCCTCCGTTCATTATTTGGGTTACTTTCTTGTATGAATTTCTGTTAATTATGGATTCCGCAAGTTCTCTGTACTCCGGAGTTACAACTAAAATTATTTCGTCAATTGCAGAAGTATTCTCAAAAACATCAACAGAACGTTCTAATATAGTCCTGCCCTTTATTTCCGTAAATTGTTTTGGTAGATTGCTCCCGAAACGGCTTCCTGAACCGGATGCCAGAATTATTGCATAATTTTTCATAAATATAATCCCTATATCATATCTGTCATAATTATTTGTCCCTTAGAATATAGGTGTGAAACAGAGCCTTGTAGAAACGAGGTCTCAACATAAACAACGGTCTGTATTTAATATATTCAATCAATGACACTATTTGATTATCTCTCGTCCAATGTTTATACTCTGTTTCATTCAATTTCCAGGGAGTTAATTGCAGATACTTAAAGTAAAGCGGTCTATGGTAACTAAACGAACCAAAGTGCCAGGGCTTTTTCTTCGCTACAAAATGAATTGCTTTCGGATTATTGGTGTAGCTGGAACGATTAGTAAAGTTGCTTGACTGGACATTCCAGCAGTCGTCAACAATTTTTATATTTCCGTCAACTACGGAATTTATAATTTCCTGGTCTCCGGTTTTAATTTTTTCCGCATTATTTTTTGTCCATTCTAAAAATTTTTGTTCAAGATTTTGCTTTCTCATATTCGCCAAATCCATAACCAGCATGCCGGCATTAACATAATTTGGCTTTTTCTTGAGCATTCTCTTATTTATATCCCTAACTCCTGCCAATGCATAATCTTTCATATCAACATTAAAAAGTTCTTTTAGGCTGGAATTAACAACAAAGTCGCAATCAAAATATATAACTCTGTCGACATTGGGAAGAAGTGTCGGAAGTTTTAATCTATAATATGAAGCTATTGTGATGTATGCGTGACTTTTCACTTGTTTATAATCAGTGAATAAATTTTCATCAACAGAAACAAAATTAAACTCGCAATTTTTTATTTCTTTTAATTTCATAAACAATTCTTTTGTTTCGTCTTTTATACCGCCGTCCAGTATGTAAAAACACAATTCGTCTTCCGGATTAGAGTTTACAAGTATTGAAGCTGCAACAACTCCGGCATGTTTTGCGTAATTATCGTCACAAGAAATACAAATGTTAATTTTGTTATCCACAATAAAACTCCTTACCTCATAGCATAATAAGAATATCATAAAACCTTTTAAATGTCTTATTTAAATATTCTTTTTATCGTATAATTAAATAGTAGTGTTTATTGTAATTACAAGAAAGGAGAAGTTTTATGTGGGAAAAAGATGTTAATATAAACGAAGTTCGTGAAATCAGAACCAGAACTTGTGTTTACTTTGGATGCGGAGCTATTCAAAAAATAAATGACATTGCACAGGACTTTAAATCAAAAGGACTTGATAAAGTTATAGTAATGAGCGGTAAAAATGCATACAAAGCTACCGGCGCATGGGATGTTGTAGAAAAGGCATTAAGAGATAACAATGTAGAATATGTAAATTATGACGGAGTTACACCTAATCCGACGACAACGGCTGTAAATGAAGCCGCAAAAATAGCAAGAGATTTTGGAGCAAAAGCTGTTATCGCAATTGGCGGCGGCTCTCCTACCGATGCGGGAAAGTCTGTAGCAATTCTGTTAAAATATCCGGATAAAAATGCAAATGATTTATATGAGTTTAACTTTACTCCGAATCAAGCAGTTCCGATTGTAGCAATTAACTTGACTCATGGAACGGGAACCGAAACTAACAGATTTGCAGTTGTAACAGTTCCTGAAAAGGATTACAAACCTGCAATTGCCTATGATTGCATATATCCTGCTTATGCTATAGATGATCCGGCATTAATGGTAAAATTATCACCAAAACAAACAAGGTTTGTTTCTATTGATGCAGTAAACCACGTAGTAGAGGCTGCAACTTCAAAAGTTGCATCTCCTTATGCAATTACACTTGCAAGAGAAGTAATTACACTTGTCGGCAAATATTTACCGGCTGCAATAGAAAATCCGGAAGATTTAACCGCAAGATATTTCTTAGCTTATGCTGCGATGTTGGGCGGAGTTTGTTTTGATAACGGATTGCTGCATTATACACACGCTCTTGAACATCCGCTAAGCGCAGTTAAACATGAATTATCTCATGGACTTGGTTTGGCAATATTACTTCCTTCTGTGATAAAAAATATTTTTGATGCAAAAGCTGAAACATTAAAATATATACTTGAACCGATAACAGGCAAAGTTGATTCTAAAGAAGAAGCGTCAGAGAGAGTATACAGCTGGTTAAAATCAGTAGGTGTTCCGAACAAATTAAGAGATGAAGGATTCTCAGAGACGGATATAGATAAACTTGTAAATTTAACATTTACAACACCTTCTTTAGACGGTCTTCTTTCTATAGCGCCTACAGAAGCTACAAAAGAATCTGTAAGAGAAATTTATGCAAGCTCGCTGTAGAGTGAATAATTAATAAAAACATCTCTTAACTCGTGACTCACGTGTTAAAGAACGTAAGAAATACGGCAGAAAAAGAGCTCGTAAGAGATTCCAATTCTCTAAACGTTAATATTTTATACGTTTATATACAAACAAAAAGATGTCCTTTTGGGACATCTTTTTGTTTTGTTAATATTATTTTGTATCAACTTTCTATTAGAGTTAGACAAAAAGATGCATTTTCGAATAAGAACTCAAGATTTCCTCCGCCATTTGAGTATTTTTCCAGTTCAATAATAAAATTTCTTAAAAGAGAAGAATGTTCGTCTAATGCATCAATTTCTCTCTTGAATTTTAAAACATCACTGTTGATATCATCCAAAGTCCCTGAAAAATTATATTTTTTATTTTTAATTTTTTCATTATATTTGTCAATCTGCTCTATTTTTTTATTTATTTTATTTATGATATCATCAATTGTATCTTCTCTTCCCAGCAGCTCTGCTGCAACCGGTAATTCATAATGTTCTATATCAAATTCTATTTTTTTAACTTCATTAAGATATGACTCCTTATCAAATTTCTTCAAATTTTCATCATCATTTTTACGCATTTCTTCATATTCACTAATCCTATTTTTAATTCTATCTTGAACTTTGTCATTAAAATTTTTAGCTGCATTTTTAATATCATCAAAAGTTGCTTTTTGCTTTAATTCCCTTTGTAAAGCTTCTGATTCAGAAGCTTGTCGGTTTTCTGGAATCTCACATGATGTCAGCATGGTTGTCGCTCCAACCCCAAGCAGAGCCATCTTCCCTGTGGTTCTTTTAAATATGCGACCTTTAGTTAATAAACCCCCAACAGCAAGTCCTATACCTGCTGTCCATGCTAATGCTTTTTCCCAGTTAAATCCTTCATTTTCTTCCTGATAACTTTGCATTGCTTTTTCATCAATGTCTTGTTGTCCTTCAAAACCATCTTCCGGCTTACCTCCGCCGTTCGGGTTAATTGTTTTTTTTTTTTCTGCATTTAATTCTGAAAGAGAAACACCAAATTTTTGTGCGGCAACATTCGGCTCCATTCCGCCTCGTACAGCTTTAACAGCTTGCTGCAACTTTGATACAT
Source organism: uncultured bacterium (assembly GCA_902796585.1). GTDB lineage: Bacteria > Cyanobacteriota > Vampirovibrionia > Gastranaerophilales > Gastranaerophilaceae > CAG-196. Next base: position 9,233 of record CADBPN010000117.1, on the reverse strand, counting down.
CTACCATAACTTACTCCTTTCGCGAGTTTTTATAATACTTTTATTTTTGTTTATTTTTATTTTTTTATTTACCTCACTTATCAGGAGGTCGCAGTTCTTTGCTGAAAGCTTTGCTTGAAGCTTAGAACTGCGAGTGGGTATCAGTTCTTTATTTGATTTTTTGTTTTTTAAGACAATACATCTTACAAATTTATTTACGGCATATTTTTAAAAAACTTTAGGAACGGGTAAATATTTTGGGCAAAAATCTACTACTACTACTACTACTACTACGTTTCAGCCAATTGTAACAATTTTCCAACGTTCTTAACAATATTAAGAAATGTTAAGAGAAAGCAAATGTTTCTTAAAAATAATTAAATATTTAGCTCTAAAAAGTTGTAATTTGAGAATAATCTATATAAATGCCTTCGGTATTTAATGCACCTAATTGAACGGTTTTATTTGTACCATGATAATCACTTCCGCCTGTTATAATCAGATTATTTTCTTTTGCACAATTTAGCAAGAATTCTGCTTCTGCTAAAGAATACCTTGAATAATAGCATTCAAGCCCCTGTATGCCGGCTTCAATCATAATTTTTAATTTCGGCAAAAATTCTTTTTCAGATAAGTGCTTTTCTCCTTCACCTCCAAGAGGATGCGCCCAAACAGGAATTCCGCCTGCATGCTTTATAACTTGTATTGCTTCTGTTCCGTCGAATCTTGTATCGCCTGTTTTACAGCCATCTAAATATTTTTTCATTGCAGAAACGTTATCATCACTTAATCCTCTATTAACAAGAATGTTTGCAATGTGTGTTTTTACAACGCTTTTTCTTGAATAAAGCCAATTTAATTCTTCTTGTGTTAAATTTATATTCCATTCTTCTTTTAAGTATTTAATTCTTGTTTCCAGTTTTTGCTTTCGAAGAGTTTTGCCCTTTTTAATCAACTCCGTTAATTTTGCATCATAAGGATTAATATTGTATCCTAATATATGGCATTTTATTCCGTTAGTTTTGCAGGTTAATTCAACACCTTTTATAAATTTTATATTTTCAGGTATTTTATTTTCAGTCTCTATAATTCCTTGAACTGTGTCGTGGTCTGTAATTGCAAAAATATTAATCCCTTTCTGCATAACTTTATCTATAAGTTGTTCCGTTGTATCACTTCCGTCAGAATTATTTGTATGTAAATGTAAATCAAATTTTGTCATATTAAAGTTATCTTTCTATTCTTAATTTTAAAAAGAGTTCTATTCTAATCAACCCAAATTTCATCTAAATTATACAGAAGTCCGCTGAGTGGAGTCGGGAATACATTTTTTATTTTTTTTCTTATAGCTGAAATTCTGGTCGGTGAATATAAATAAATAATAGGTTTTTCTTCGTAAATAATTTCTTGATATCTGTCATATATTGGTTTTCGCTCTTCAAATGTAAGCTTTAATGCGCCTTCTTCAAAAATCTTATCTAACTCTTGTTCCCAGGGGAAAATATAACTTTCAGCTTTTTCATTACGCATATTAAACATGTGTAAACTTCCATTAGAAGTCCATACATTTTTTCCGTCGTGAGGTTCCAACGGAGAACCGGTTAGTCCCATTATTACCATATCCCAATCGAGAGTATTAGTCAGTTTGTTTACAAGAGAATTAAACTCTACAGGTTTGAAATTAACCTTCATTCCAAGTTCTTCCAAATCCTGTTTTATCATTACCCCGAGAGATTCTCTTTCAAGGTTTCCGGCATTAGTATACAAGTCAAATTCAACCCTGTTGCCTTCTGAATCATACAAAATTCCATTTCTAAATTTAAAACCGCTTTTGTTTAAAGCTTCTTTTGCTTTTGCGAGATTTTTTTCATGACCTTTTATACTTTTATTTAAATATATTGAATTTAAACTTTCTGGTGTAAACAATGGTTCTGCGACTCCAAAAGCTATATTTTGTACCATGTTTTTTCTGTCAATTGCCCAGTCTATTGCCTCTCTGAAATTTTTATCACCAAACCATTTTTGTTTTTTTGTTTGAACGTAGGGTTTTCCGTTTTTGTCTGTTCTTTTATTTAAATTTATTGTGATAAAAAGAGTTCCCGTATCAGGCCCTAAATTATATACTTTGAAATCAGAAGAATTTTCTCTTGACTTATATCTTGCGACACTGTCTCCTTTTAGTCCGATTACATCAATTTCACCTGCTTCAAATTTTAATATTTCGTTATTAGTGTCGCCTACTATTAAATATATTAATTTATCTATATAAGGAAGTCTTTTATTTTCAAGATTAATTTTATAATAATTAGGATTTCGCTCAAACACCACTCTTTGTGCCGCTACATATTCTTTTAGTTTAAATGGTCCGTTGGAAACAATTGTTTTAGGATTTGTATTAGGATTTAAGAATGCATTAAAAACGGATGCACCTTTATCTGAATATGGTTTAAAATAGTGCTTAGGCACTATAGGATAAGTTAGTTGTCTTAGAAACGGTGCAAATGGTTTGGAAGTAGTAAATTTTACAGTGTAATCGTCAACCTTTGTTAATTTAGGCAAATTACCTTCTATCATCATTGCATCCATCGTAGAAGGATTTCCTAAGCCTTTAAAAACAATATCGTTATAAGTATAAATAACATCGTCTGCGGTTATAGGTGTATTATCAGACCATTTAATCCCTTTTCTGAGGTATATTATATAATCGTTTCCTATGATTTCAAAAGATTTAGCAAGCTGTGGTACTACTTCACCGGTTCGAGGCTCTGTTGTTAATAATCCTTCATAAAGAATACCTGCCATGGTAGCAGAAGTTGCATCTTTAGTATTACAGGGGTTGAATGTTTTAGGCCCTTCACCGATTGTTGATATAACAACTTGCCCTCCAAATTTTCCGACCGGTGCTTGTGACTGTAAATAATCAATACCGTTTAAAACAACATTTTTATTTTTGTCCGGATAATTAATGTTTTCACGGACAGAATGAATTTTGCAGCCGCAAGAACTTTCAGAAGAATCTTGTTTAATGCAAGCTTTTAAAAACAACAGAATAAATATTAAAATAAAAATTATGCTAAATAATTTCTTCATAGGTATAAGAATACCATATACAGAAAAATTTATCTTAATCCATAAGAGTAATTTTTATATTAGCGCGTGCAGGAAAAGCCAAAAAAATGACAAATTCTGAGGTTTTTCCGCCATATCCGCTATTTTACTGTGTTTTCTTGGGTTATATCTTCCGAAACAATGTTTTCTTGGGTTTTAGTATTTTCTTCGTTACAGCTATTTTTACCCTTTTTAAATCCTACGAAATAACCTAAAACAAAGCCTCCTAAGCAGCCTAATGCAACAAGCCATTTATTATTTGACTTTTTAATAACTTTTTCTGCCGCTTTTTCTGTTTGTTTTACGGTTTCTGCGGCTTTATTTTCAACGTCTTTCTTTGCTGTTTCTGTTATATTTTTAACAGCTGAAGTCTTTTCGTTTTTATTTGTTGACCTGAAATTAAATGTGTAATCATAATTTCTGTAGTTATTATAATGTTTGTTTCTTTTTTTGAGTTTTTGTTTATTTTTTTGCTGTGTAACATTTTTTATATTGTCTGATAAATCACTCCAGAATATAGTAATTTCTTCATAGTAAAACGGTATTGTTTTTGCGTTTTTTAAAGATTTATCTTTTGCCGGACGGTTTAATCTGTGTTCAACTTGCGACCAAAATTCATTAATTTTCTTTTCATTCTTTTTAGATTTTGAAGAAATATGAGGAGTTGTATCGACAGGTTGATTTAATGAGATACCTTCAATTTTTCCGGTTTTAATATTATGAGTAATTCTTTTTTGATTTTTATTTTCTCTTGCAATAGTTACATTTGTAGCCATTACGTCATTTATATCAATATTTTGTTTTTTTAATTTTTTTATTGTTTTTTGTTGTTTGCGTGTAGTATTTTTAACAGTGTCTTCACTCTTTGAAGGTTTTTTATCAGGGTCTAAACTGATTTCCACTTGTTGTACAACAAAATTCGCGCGGAAATTTTCACCGGTTGGTTTTTGTTGGGGTTTTAAATCTGCTTTTGGGGTTTGGGACTTTACTTCATTTTTTACGTTATTTATGCTTGTTTCTGCAATAATTCTATTTATTTTTTTATCGCTGAGTTTTAATTCTTTTCTGTTTGCAACGAGTTGCTCTTTAACTAATGCTCTTACGTAATCAATTTCTCTATCCGGATTTTCATTAATTACACCTTTAATTATAGAATTAACTTTATCGCCTCTTTGATTTTTATTTAAAGGTTTTGTTGTATTATTTTGAATCGGGTTGATTTTTACAGACATGGAAAATCCTTTCTTTTTTATATTTTGTATATTTATACTTAATTTAAAACACGTAAAAATAAAATTTGCCTGTGCATAGTTTATTTATTTAAAAATTTAATCCCTAATACGATAATTCTGAAAAATATTAATATCCGTTTAATAAAAGCAAGCTTGCCCAAATAATTATAATTCCGGACATTACACCGCCGATTGCATAATGCCAATCTCCGTATTCGTGAGAGAGCGGTAAAAGTGTATCAAATGATATATAAATCATTATTCCTACTACGGCAATTAATAAAAATCCAATGAATGCTTCCGGTAAAAACCAATGAAGAAGAGCTAAACCGATAATTGCTCCTATTGGTTCAGTTATACCTGTCCAAAAAGAGTACCAAATAGCCATTCTTTTTTTACCTGTTGCGTGATAAATAGGAAGCGCAACCGCAATTCCTTCCGGAATATTATGAAGTGCTATTGCTATTGCGACAGAAGCTCCTAATGCAACATCTTGAGAAGATACTAAAAATGTACCTAAACCTTCAGGAAAGTTGTGTATTGCAATTGCAATTGCAGTTAATAAACCTGCTCTTTTAATTTTATGTTTTCTTTTACAGTGTTCATCCGCTAAAGCGCAATCTTCAGTAAAATCATCTTCTTCAACGTGATCGGGGATAAATTCGTCTATAAGTTTTGATATAATAACACCGAATATAAATCCCCAAAATAATATCCAGTGATACTTTACAGGATAGTATGTTTTCAGTAAATTCTCGGCAGTTGACAGAATCTCAGTAAATGAAACAAAAATCATAACTCCGGCAGAAAATCCCAATCCTAAAGATAAAACTTTTAAATTGTTTTTGTGAACCAAAAATGTAATAAATCCGCCGATTACAGTTGCGAATCCGGCTAAAAATGTCATTAAAAGAGGTATCTGCCAGTGTTGTACCATATTTATATTTCCTTACCAAGAGAATATTAGCATAAAACAAGAGAATTGTATATAAAATTATTTTGTATTTGTAAACGGATAATAATTGGTATTCTTATATTTTTTTATGTTACTATTGATTTATAGACAAAAAGGAGAGTTAATATGTTAACAAAACTATCATCATTAAAAACAGAATTTTCGGGTGTAGATTTTTCTAAATATTCATCCAAAATTTCTGAATTTGTAAAAGAATTTTCTTCAAGAGCTAATCAGCCCGGAAAATTTTTAAATTGGGTAAATTTACCGTCAGAACAACTTAAAAGATTAGATGATATTTATTCTTTAGTATCATCTTTAAAATCAAATACCGGTGTTTCAAGATTGTCAATATTAGGTATTGGCGGTTCAAAACATACAGTTGAACACATGCTTGGTATTAACGGTTTGAATATTAACGGTGAATCAATTTTGTTTTATTCAGACGTGGATTCTATAAGTTTTAATCGCTTTTTAACAAAATTAGGAAACGATGTTTTATCATCAAACTATTTAGTCGCATCAAAATCCGGTTCTACATTTGAAACAAAAGACGGATTTTTAAGAATACAAAAAATGCTAGAAGATGCATATATTGCACAAGGCAAGTCTTTAGAAGAAGCAAAAATATTAACCGCAAAGCATTTTATTGCAGTTACTGATAAAAATGCAGAAAAAAGCGAACTCAGAAGAACATCAAATGAAAACGGCTGGTTAGGAGATTTATTTATCCATGATGACGTTGGCGGAAGATTCTCTGCTTTTGATGATCATGCACTTTTTGCACTTGCTTTTGCTGGTATGAAAAAAGAAGATATGGCATCAATGTTAAGAGCAGCTCAAGAAATTTCTTCATTATCACTTTCTGCTGATTTGGAATTAAATGATGCGTTGAAAGAAGGCATTTTCTGGGCAGATGCTAAAATGAACGGAATTGATGCTTCTGTACATCAATATATGGGCTCTATGTTTGAAAATACAGTATACTGGCACGCTCAAATGCAGAATGAATCAGTAAAAGATACATTAAAGCAAGTTGCAAAAGTTCCGGATGCAATGCACCACTCAGCAGAAGCTCATTTCAATCCTGCAAATAAACTTGTATTTGCACTTACAGTTCCTTGCGACAAAGGTGTTTGCAAATCAAATGCCGAAGCATATATCGGCGCATTATCAAAATCTTACGAAGTTACCGGAGCATTCTTTATGGAAACTCTTGAAACTTCTGAACTTGGTTTAACTCCTGAAGCAGCAGGCGCAATGACTCAATTAAGAGCTTTTGCTACTTGTTATCAAGAAATAGTTACAGCCATAATGCTTGGAAAAACTTTACCGGAAGTTTTGGATAGTGTACTCCAGCCGCACGTAGAATTTTATAAAAAGAACTTAAAAGGCGGGGTTGTTGTGCCGGGAAGAATCGGTTAGATAACTAATATACAAATAAATTATAAAAGATGCGAGAATATATAATGTTATAAACTCGCATCTTTTTTTGAATCATTTTCAGGATTTTCAACCCAGACTATAGTTACACTTTCTCTTGTTTGACAAAAAGGATTGGAAGTGTATTTTTCATATTTTTTAATTTTTCTGTTTAATAATTTAAAAAAACTAAAAACTTTCATAATAACATAGTTACATTAATAAAAGTTCTATAAATTACCTTTTTAGATTGAATAATGTTAAAATAATGACTCTTTTAGCTAATAAACTTATGAATTATAGTGAAGCCATTTTTTCTTTTATATTTTGTGCAGAACCTTCGTATCCTGCTCTTCCCAATAAAGCATAAGTATAATTTCTGGAATCTTCAACTCCTGGTTGGTCAAAAGTGTTTATATTATATAGTTCCCCGGCTATTGCGGTTTGAACTTCCAACAAGTACAGAAGCTGCGCAACATTGTATTCATCAATTTTATCTATTGTAATTGTAATAGATGGTCTGGAATTATCAGTAAGTGAAACCCTTGTTGAATCTGCTTCTGCATTAATTAAATCATTTATTGTTTTTCCGCCCAAATATCCTATACCTGTATATTCAAAAATTTTAGGTATTTGTAACTCTTTGTCAAAATTTTCAACTCTTACAAAAGTAATCAATTTGTCATTCGGACCTTCGTTAAATAACTGCATTTGTGAATGCTGGTCAGTTGCTCCGACTGCTTTAATAGGAGTCAGACCTGCATTTACCTGTTCGCCGTTTCTGTTATATTTTTTCCCCAATGATTCTGCTAAAAGTTGAACATACCAATCAGAAACATATTTTAATCTGTTTGAGTATGGCATCATAACTGATAATTTTTTACCTTTTTTGGTATCCATCAAGTATTGAATAAGGGCACCCTGAGCTGCAATATTTTGTCTTATGTCAGTACTTTTTAATTCCAAATCTATGTCTTTTATACCGTTAATTATTTTATCAATATCAAGTCCGACAAGTGCAAACGGAACCAATCCGACAGAAGAGAAAACGGAGAATCTTCCGCCGACATCATCAGGAACAAAAAAGATTTTGTATCCTTCTTGATCGGCAAGCTGCCTCAATATTCCCATTTTTTTATCGGTAGTGGCTACAATGTTTTTTCTGTAATCGTCCCCCAGTTCTTTTTCCATCAGGTCTTTAATTATCATATATTGAGACATTGTTTCTACTGTGTCGCCGGATTTTGTAATAACATTTACAAGTGTCTTTTTTAAATCAAGAATTTCTAAAAGGGCAGAAATTGAGTCCGGATCTATATTGTCTAAGAAAAATATTCTGGGGTAGTTATTTCTCTGCTCAGGTGTTAACAAATTCCAATAAGGTTTAAGAATAGCTTCTGTTACGGCAAGGCCTCCTAGAGCAGAACCCCCGATGCCGAGAACCAAAACGTTATCAAATCTTCTTTCTACCATTGAAGCGAATTCTTTTACATACCAAACGGTTTCTTCATTATATCCTAAATTCATCCACTGTAAATTTTGTTCCGGCTTATCTTTTCGCTGATTCAAGCTTTTTATGATTTCTGCGATTTTGTCACCATATCTGTCAAATTCTTGTGCAAGATCTAAACCGTTTTCTTCGCCGATTATAACGGAATCAGTGTTTCTACAGTTGAATTTAAGCATGTGATAGTCCCTTCTTAATATACTTTATAAGACAATTGTACCGAAAAAAACTTATTTTTCAAGAGTATCTATTATAGTCATAATGCATTTTATAGGATAAAATCTTTATAAACATATCGGTTCATATATTTGTTTATGATAGAATATAAATATCAGAAGTGAGGATGTATAAATGGAAAATTTAAGAGATAAGTATGAAGTCGTTATCGGTTTGGAAGTACACGCACAATTAAAGACAAAGTCTAAAATATTTGCGCCTGATTCAACGGAATTCGGTAATGAACAAAATTCACAAATAAGTGCTATAACATTAGGAATGCCGGGTGTTTTACCGGTATTAAATAAAGAATGTGTAAATATGGGTATTCTGCTTGGTTTGGCGCTAAATTGCGAAATTCCTGCCAGATGTAAATTTGACAGAAAACAATATTTTTATCCCGATTTACCAAAAGGTTATCAAATTTCTCAATATGATGAACCAATTTGTGTAAACGGTTATATAAATGTAAAAGGTAAACGTATAGGTATAACAAGAGCACACTTGGAAGAAGATGCAGGAAAACTTGTTCACGTTGGTGCAGCAGGTATTAACGGTGCAACATATTCACTAGTTGATTTAAACAGAGCAGGAACTCCGCTTCTTGAAATTGTTTCTGAACCGGATATGCGTTCGAGTGAAGAAGCACGTAACTATATGGAAGAACTCAGAGATATTGTCAGATACCTCGGAGTATGTGACGGAAACCTTGAAGAAGGTTCTATGAGATGTGATGCAAACATTTCTATTATGCCTAAAGGTTCAAAAGAATTCGGAACAAGAGCAGAGATAAAAAATGTTAACAGTTTTTCAG
>CADBPN010000116.1 GCA_902796585.1 uncultured bacterium | reverse complement strand
CATCCATTCGCTGTCACGTTTTGCAAGGTAATCGTTTACCGTAACAACGTGAACGCCTTTTCCTGTTAAAGCATTTAAGTATGCAGCCAGTGTTGCTACCAGTGTCTTACCTTCACCGGTTCTCATTTCCGCAATATGACCGTTATGCAAGAAATATGCTCCAATCAACTGAACATCAAAGTGTCGCATATTAAGTACTCTTTTTCCCGCTTCTCTTACTGTAGCAAATGCTTCGGGAAGCAGTTTATCCAAAGCTTCTTTTTCTAAAATTCTATCGGCTTTCGGATTATCCGAAGTCGGTCGTTTAGACAAAATTGCCTTGAATTCGTCTGTTTTTGCTCTGAGTTCTTCATCAGTCAACTTTTCAAATTCAGGTTCAAGTTTATTTATATGTTCGACAATACCCATCATCTTTTTGACTTTTTTTTCGTTGGGATCGCCCATTAATTTCAGTAAAAAATCTATCATAATTGTCCTCTCCAATTAACAAAATTATATCATAAGAAGAGAAGAGGGCAAGTGGACAAAAGAGTTAGGGAGTATGCGTATCACACAGCTAATATTCTTTATTCTTTTATGTATTGAACGTTATATCCCAAAATTTCTGCGATGGTCATAACTTCATTATATGAAAGAGTTCCTCGGCTAAGCTTTTGAGCAAAACTGGTTTGTGTATATGTTTTACCGGTTTTTTTTGTTAACATTAAAACCAACTCTTTTTGTTTAATACCTTCTTGTGATAATAATGTTTTTACTTGTTCTCTAACTTTCAATCTCATAGAAACATTTTACCAGTACGTAAAAAAGTTGACAAATATGGAAAAAATATTATAATTTATGTCATATTTGGAAATTATTTTCCTTTTATGGCATTTTTATAAATACAAAACTTTACAAAGGAGGTTTGATGAATAGTAAAATTATTGAAAATGATATAGAAGAAAATTTGCAATATTTATATTTGTTTTCAAAAAGGCTTTGTGCAATTTTACGAATTTTACAAAATAGCGAAAATATTGTTGATATGTTGATAATTATTAATTTTATGGAAGAACTTGCTGATAATATTCATAGAATTACTCAGAATATTATCGATTTAAAAGAAAATAAGAGTTTGGTTTAAGTTAAATATAGTTATTAATTTCAAATATATTTCTTTTGGAGTAAAATTCAAATATGGATTATGAAAAAATAAACAAAATTTTAAGAAATGACGGTGTAATAGCTTTTGTTACCGACACTGTTTGGGGATTAGGATGCCTGCCAAACAGAGAAAAAGCAGTTAAAAAAATATATGAAATTAAACAAAGAGAAGCTAAAAAGCCATTGATACTTATGAGTTATGATACATATCCACTGTTTGATTATATAAAACAACCCGTTGAAAAAGAAGCTCAAAGGCTTATAAAAAAATATTTTCCCGGAGCATTAACTCTTGTTGTTGAAAAATCCGAAAATACACCTGATTATATGACCTCCGGATTACCTACAGTAGGAATAAGAGTTCCGGATAACGAGACTTTTGCAAATATTTGTAAAAATATTGACGGACACGTACTTGCAACAACAAGTGCTAATATTTCAGGCGAACCACCTGCATTAAGCTATGATGAAGCGGTTGAATATATAGGCGCCAAGGTCGATTTAGTTATTGAAGACTATGGCTGTAATGCCGGCGGAAGAGCTTCAACTGTTGCCGGTTTTAAAGACGGAAAACCTGTTATTTACCGTCAAGGAGATATTGAAATTATATAATCCGATTTACTTTTAAAATATATATTTGTATAATAAAATGGTCTTAGGTTTATTTAGGAGCGATAAATTTGAATATATCAAAAGAAATTGATGTCATAATTAATAATTTTCAAAACTTGAAAAAGTCAGAAACAGAAATTCAAAAAATTGCTAAAGTTTGTATAGAATCTATAAAATCAGGCGGGAAAATAATGTTCTGCGGAAACGGAGGTTCCGCAGCCGATGCTCAGCATATAGCAGCAGAACTTGTTGTTAAATATAAAAAGATTCGAAAAGGAATTCCGGCAATTGCTCTTACAACTGACAGTTCCATTTTAACCGCTATTGGTAACGATTTAAGCGCAGAAAGTATTTTCGAACGTCAAATAGAAGCATTGGGAAATAAAGAAGATGTTTTAATATCTATTTCTACAAGCGGAAATAGTAAAAATATAATAAACGCAATAAAAACAGCAAAAGAAAAAGGTATAAAAACTATTTTATTAACCGGAGCAAACGGCGGCGAAGGGAAAAATTTTGCAGATATCTTATTAAAAGTTCCTTCTGAAATTACAAATAATATTCAAGAAATGCATATTGCTTGCGCTCACATGATTTGTGCAATTATAGAAGAAAATTTGTAAAAACTTTCAATAAAAAAAGAGCCTGATATCAGACTCTTTTTTATGTTATACTTTGCGTTTACGAGCTGCTTCTGATTTGCGTTTTCTCTTTACGCTCGGCTTTTCATATCTTTCACGTTTTTTTACTTCTGATAAGATTCCTGCTTTTTGGATTTTCTTTTTGAATCTTCTTAAAGCGCTTTCGATACTTTCGTTTTCGCCAACTTTAACTTCTGCCATTTATATTTTCACCACCTTT
>CADBPN010000115.1 GCA_902796585.1 uncultured bacterium | reverse complement strand
ATTTGCTGTAAGAGTTTCAATTGATGTTAAAACAAAAGGTATTGCAGATAATTTAATAAAAGCCGCTGAAGATTTTTGGGGAACTGATACTGACTTATTAACAGAAGCGTTGGGACAAATCAGATCACCTGAAGATTTTGCAAAAGTAGATAAAATGTTAAAAGGGTATGTTGATAAAAATTGTGCACATTATAGAACAAGTAAAAATCAAACAAATATTGAACTTCTAATTGCAGCAGAAGAAAATCATGCCAGTGCAAGAAATTATTATGCAATATTAATCAAAAATGGCGCAATGACAAATGAACAAGTTGCTGATTTATTAGTTAGAGAATTAATGTATGAAATTACCGGTGATACTGAAAATGGATATAATCGCGGTAATAATTATACACGAAAAAATGAAATTAAAAAATTAATGTTAATGGTTCCAAATAGAGAAGTGAGAGAGAAAATTGAAGACAAAATTGCCGACTCACCCCAAATAATTGGAACAACTGAATATAATAAGAAACACAAAAATGACGGTAAAAAGATAATACAATTTTATGACTGTAAAATTAAACGCAACGGTGATTTAGATCATGGTTCTACTTTAAGAGCTTATTTAAGAAATGATCATTGGAATGAAGATGAAATTGATAAATATGATCTCTTGTGGGTGGAATCTAATGTATATGATCACGAACATGATCAAGATATAAGAAATCCGCTGATTAGCCGCGGATTAAAATACAGAACAGAAGAAATGGACAATGCTGTAACAAGAGCAGTTGACTTAACAGATGAGCAAGACTACGAAAATATTATGAAAGCAGCGGAAGAGTTAAACCAAGACGAAGGTAATGTTGATATACAACTAAATGGCAAACCAATCGACGCAAATCCTTTGCAAAGACTTTTATACGCTCGTTCGCTCAATTCTGACGGAACAATCGATAATGAAAGATATGAATATTTAAATACATGTTTATATAAGTCTGAAAAACCTGCAGAAATTCAAGTACAAGAAATTATTACACGTTTAAATAAAGGTGATTTCAGCAATGTTTTTGAAAGTATGAATCCAAAATTTTATAGTGTATTATCTAATGAAATATCAAAAGGTCATGTTAAAGATGTTTCAACAATGCAACAACTATACACTAAAGCATTAGAGAATATTACCTCCAAAAATGGTGCAAACAGCACAAAAGAAAAAATCTTGAAAGCAAATGCGTTAATTTCACGACAAGTTAAAGTTTTTAATACAGAAGATGATATTGTGAAATTCTGTATACAATTAATGCACGATATTGATATAAATAAAGGTAGAGGTAATTCTCACGGTGTAGGTACAAGTTACGAATACACTACAATTGGTGAATTGGAACAAGCTCAATTAAGAAATATTATTCAAAATTATCCAAATATATTACCAAAACTAAAAGCGGCTATGGAAAATGAAAATTTTTCACAGCAAACTAAAGATTTAAACGCTATACTTGCACATGACTCAAGCGGTAGTCAAGGTACATCAATAACAATAACAGATACCAAACAAGAACATTTAGATTTAATAAACAATACAACCATTATATCTTCAACAGCTTCTGATTATGCAATGTCTTATACAGATGAAAATGGTAACAAAGTAGAAGTAACCGATCCTGCGGCAAAAAAATTTGTAAAAGATATGTACAAAAAGTCTCTCTCTGAATTCAGAAAATATGTTGCTGAACTAAAAAGAGAAGCAGATTTACAAATCGGTTCTGAAGGTTTGGTTGCCGATGCGGCAAATGCAGCTGCAACATTTAGCGGAATTGGTACAAGCAGAAGCTCTCTAAAAAATCAATACTATGAAATGAACGGTTTACTAAAACAATTTGAAGCTGCTATCGATGGTAAATTGAGAGATTCAAACGGTAATGTAGTATCACCTGAAGAACTTGCAAATAAAATTCACGAACAAATTGAGAAATTAGCACAAACAAACTCAGATTACGCACAAAGTCAAGGTTATTGGAAGATGGGTATCGTTTTGGCACCAATTATTGCGGTTACTTCACTTATCTCAAGAGCTGCTGCTGCAGGTATTTTAAAATTTGGAGCTATGGTATCAACAACAGGACTTATGACTGCCGGATTTTCTGAGCTAGACATGAGAACTTCTGCTCAAGGTGTCACAGACGAAGGTAGAGACGCTCAATTTGAAGAAGCATTAACTGCAAGTATGTTTGTTGTTGGTGGTGCCGGAATAGGTAAAGCCGGTCAAGCAATGATTCAATGTCTTTTGAAAAGTGGTAGTAAGTTCGGAAAATTATTTGCAAATGCTGGTGTGCAAAAAATAACAATAACAGCAGTTGATGTGAGCGGTAACGCAGCCTTAGCAGCAGCTAATGAAACAATGATTCACGGTGAGTTTACTGAAGAAGGTATAGTATTTGCAGCAACATTTGCCTTAATTGGTGGTTCACTTCACATGCAAAAAATCGAACCAAAAAGTAGTTTAACTGCATCAACAGCTGCTTGGAAGAAAATGTATAAAAAAGGTAAGTTTTCTAACGAAGATTTAATTAAAGAATATAATAACAGCAAAGGTCAACTTAAGAGACGCTCTGCAATAGAAGACATTCTTAGAGATCGTAGTGCGAATTTTGAAATATTAACAGACGGAAGTATCAAACTCAAACAACCGGCAACTACACCAAAACCGGCAGAAGCGCCAAAACCAACTACACCAAAACCGGAATCAACTACAACGCAACCGAAACCGGCAACAGCTAACAACGGTATGGAGTCATATATAAGAATAGATGAAAATGGAAACGCAATAATTAAACCTGGATATGAAGGTGAAGGTGATTTATTGTCATCTACTCATCCGGATGATGCTGCATTCTGGGGAAACAGAGGAAATGGAAACTCTTGGATTAGAAGAACATGGGACAGATTAACAGGTAGAAACACCTCTATCTCTCCGAAGGTTAGAGAAGGCTTAAAAGAACTTAAACGTGAAACATCTATTGATGAACTACCCGCACAGGAACAAACAGAAGCAATTATTAACGATATGAAAAAAGCCCGCAAATTATTAAAAAAAGCAAGAACAGAAGCTGATGTAAAAGCTATTGAAGAACAACTTAAAGGTAACGGTTGGTCAGCAGAGGAAATCAGCAGTTTTAATGCACTTAAAAAAGCTTATAAAAAATTTACTAAGCCTGCTGAGAATACTGTTACACCCGAAACAAGTAAACCGGCAGAAGAAGTTACCGGTACACATGAACCTACAGAAACAACCGGCAATCGTTTTAAAGGTAAAAATAATCGTGAAATATTGCAAGATGAAACTCCATTATCAGATTTAAATAATGAAGAATTATTAGTTAAATATGAAAAAATCTATGACGAAGCAGATGGATATTGTAGAACACCTGGTTCTGAAACAGCAGATGATTTAAGCTTAGTAAACATTAGGACGGAATTGGAACATAGAGGGTATACTGTATCTAAAAATGGTAAAAATATTACAATAAAAGCAGATAAGTCACCAGAAGAAATGGCACAACTGGAAGCAGACAGAGTTACTAGAGCTAAAAGGGATGTAGCAGAATATCGAAAACGACTTTCTGAAGCAGAAGAAGCTGCCAAAAAAAGAGTAGAACAAGAAAAACTAGAAGCAGAAAAAAAACATCAGGCAATAATAGATTATGAAAATAGTAAACCAAAAACAGTTGAAGAATTTGAAAAATATATTGATGATAACCCAGACATATACACATTAGAGCTTTTTCATTCAAGCAATCTGAGGAAGTTACCGACTGAACAACAAATTAAGCTAAGAAAAAGAGCTTTATCAAAAATGTCCAATGATCAATTGGTTGATAGAGTGAAAAAAGAAATAGAACGAATAAAGAATGAGAAGAGAGATTATCTAACTCCAGATGACCTGGATTGTCTTATTGAAGAATTGCATGCTCGTGGAATGGATAATGAAATTAGAAGTCTTGGTGAAAACAGGGTTATACACCGTACCAACGAAGAACTAAAAGTTATAGGAAAAGGTACGCGTAGTGTTGAAGGAGCAGCTTCCGTAAGTGATGGCGCACCGGCTGAAAATACACAAAAACCAAAACCGGAATCTACAACAGCTGCACCGAAAGCTCCGGAGCAGGAAGTACAGCCGTTGACTCGCGAAAGAATTGAAGATATCAGAAAAAATACACCTAAAAAACGTATAACTGTAACTCAAGATGGT
>CADBPN010000114.1 GCA_902796585.1 uncultured bacterium | reverse complement strand
TTCCCGGAATAAATGATATAGAAGGTGGTGTAAGTCCGGATATTATTTATATATGTTCTCCAAATAATCCAACAGGAGCTGTATATGATAAAAAACAGTTAAAAGAGTGGATTGATTATGCGCGTTCAAAGAATGCTGTTATCCTTTTTGATTCAGCATACGAAGCGTTTATATCAGATGAAAATTTGCCACGTTCTATTTATGAAATAGAAGGTGCAAAAGATTGTGCTATAGAATTTTGTTCTTTATCTAAAACTGCCGGATTTACCGGTACAAGATGCGGATACACGATAGTTCCTAAGAATTTAGGGAAATTAAATAAAATGTGGGTAAGAAGACAGACTACAAAATTTAACGGTGTTCCGTATATTGTTCAAAGAGGAGCAGAAGCTGTATTTACAGAAGAAGGTCAAAAGGAAATTGAAGTAAATATATCTTATTATAAAGAAAATGCCAAAATAATTTCAGATACATTAAAAGATTGCGGAATATGGCATGTTGGCGGAAAACACTCTCCGTATATTTGGTTAAAATGCCCGAACAACATGAGTTCTTGGGAATTTTTTGATTATCTGCTTAATAACGCTCAAATCGTCGGAACTCCGGGAGCCGGATTCGGAAAGAACGGAGAAGGATATTTCAGATTAACTTCTTTCGGCTCAAAAGAAAACACAATTGAAGCGATGTGGAGATTTAAAAAGCTCTTTGCTTAAGTTGATAAACGTAAGTATTTAGTATATAAATATATTATGAAGAAGTTTACGGGAGTATTTTTAATAGCGTCTTTATTAGCTGCAAATTCTGCTTTCGCAATAAGCAATAGCGGTGTTGTTACATTGGATAAGAATGGTGTTGAAAAGCCGGAAATTGAAATAAAAAAACAGCAAAAAGAACTGGCAGGTTCACTTCTTATAAATAACTCTGAAGAATTGTCCAACATTGTAGAAAGGCAAAAAGAACACGATATAAAAGACTTGGAGCTTTTGTGGAAGGGTACTGTTGAGAATAATCAAACTATTGAATTTGCGCTAAAAAAACTCGCAACACCGGAATCACAAAGAAGAATTCATTCATCACTTATGGCAAAAACTCTTTCTGCTATTATTGCAGGTGCATCATTTGTACCTAGCTTAATGGGCGCAAACTATGGAGTACAAACATCAGCTTTCTCTGCAGGAAGACTTGCTCAAGGACTTTTAAACAAAAAAAATATACCTACAGAAACTCCTCTTACAGATACGGAGTTGATAGAACTGGCAGGTATGATAGAGGATTTACAGGATTGTTTAATAAGTTCTTATTACAACTATAAAAATACCCTTGGTTTACTAAAAGATACTCGTTCAAAAATAATTTTGTACAGCAGAAATTATTCTAAAGCGCTTGACGGAAAAGATATTTTAGAAATTTCCATAAATTCTTCATTATATGATTCAATGAGAATTCAAGAATTTAATCTTGAACAATCCGCTAAAAAATATCACATTCAGCTTCAGCGTCTTGCAGGGAAAAAAGCGGTAGATTCATTGGAATTATACCAGTATGATTTTGATACCGTTTTATACAAAGATGATTCCAAGAAACATGAAAGCAAAAAAAAGAAAGGCGGTAATAATGAAAAGAAATAAAATTGCCGTACTACTTTTAATTGCTTCGTTGTTTTTCGCACAATCGTTCGTAAATGCAGAAATTGAAAAAATAAACAGTCCAAAAGATATTTTCTATAGATTCGGAACTACAGATGTACCTGAAAAACCTATAGACACAACAAACCAACTGGATTTATCAACTCCTGTTGTGAATATTAAACCGGTTTCTATTAAAGAAGAGAAAAAAGAAAATATTACTTATGCAGATTTAAGTATTAAATCAATGTCTATGGAAATATCAAAGGCAATAGAGCTTGATTACAATACAATGCTTGAAGATTTATCACTATTATGGCAAGGTGCCGCAATGAAAAGTGATACAATTAAGTTTGCTATATACAAATTATCTAATCCGGATAAAGATAAACCGGATGACGGAGCAATAAAAAAAGTACTTACAACAATTGCGGGAATGTCAACATTTCTCGGAGCAAGTTCCGGCAATCCGATAATGGCAGGAAGTGCTCTTATCGGTGGTAATATGCTCGGAATAATGTCGGAAGACACAAAAGCATTAAATTATAAATATACAAAAGTTTCTGACGCAGATATGATTATCCTAATCAGAAAAGTTGACGAACTGCAGCAAAAAATAGTTGATATTTATTATGATTACATGACGGCAAGAATGCAATACGATATGACAACAAAAATGGTTCAAGAAAAAGAAAGAAATTACAAACTTTCACAAAAATCATCAAAAGAAGTCATACTCATAACTGATACGTTCTACCGTCAAGCTCTGGACGAACAAATCAAGGCAAGAGGAAACTATTTTGAAAAACGTTCACAACTTGAACAGCTTGTGGGGAGCGATATATTTAACCAATTTGAATCTGTTGTTGATAACAGAAAATAGTTAGACTAAATTATTACCAACTCTGACAATTAATTTTCATTATAGAATTTTTGATACTATAGATATGAAAAAAATCTTATCTGTAATATTGTTGATAGTTTCTCTGCCTGTTTATTCAACACCGCTTGAAGGCGGTGTTGCCGAAAGAAATTACTTAAACCAAAGCAGAATAATTGATAAAAAAACCGGTAAAGGAATAAGCGGAGCCGAAGTATCCATTCCTAAAGAGCGATACAAAACAAAAACAAATCAAGAAGGTTTTTTTGAACTTGATACTTCAATAGACGGAACTACAATTATGTCAGTAAAGAAAGATAAATACAAACCTTTTACAATGACAATAAATGAAAAAAGCTTTGATAAACCTATTGTAGTAGGAATCGAAAAATCAAATTCAGATATTTCAATTGATACAAATATGCATCACCTTGGAGACGGTAGTTTTTCAGATCTTTCAGCCAATTCTTCACAATTGTTCAATGAAGCATCGGGCCCATTTTTTACAAAAGGTTTTTCGCTAAAAGGAATTGATTTTTCAAAACCTGTATATTTAGTAATCGGTTCAATAATCGGAATAGATACTTTGACAGCACGTTCTATGGGACAGAATAAAAACCCAAATTCATACGCATCACCGCCTGAAGTTTATTTTAACGGAAATAAAATTGCAGAAATTCAAATAAACGGTGATAATCAAAAAATAAGAATTCCGCAAAATTTGCTTATCAAAAATCATAAAAATGAAGTTACCATAAAAACAGGAAGAAATTTAATGCAAACTTCTCATATTGATTATGATGATATCGAGTTTATGAATTTGTTGATTGAAAATTAGCAGTAATTTAATTTTTGGATTTAAATAATTAACAAATAATATTAGTGATATAATATTACCGATAAGGAGAATAGGTATGAATAAAGTTGTTGAAACATTGAAAAATAATTGGAAAATATCCACAGGTATATTATTAGGACTTTTGTTAGTTATTATAATTACAATAATTTGTGCACAAACAAATGAAACCGTAAGATGTGATAATAATAAGGCAATTGAGCAACTTAGAGAACAGAACATCGCAAGTTTAACACAAGCTGCAGACGATTTTATGGTTATGAAAAAAGGTGAAGATTACAGCATAATTTTTTCTAACGAAGTTAACAATAGTGTCTTTGCCGAATATGCAAGATTTCACTATTCGGAAGAAAAAGACAGCATTAAAGCTAATTATGACAAATCAAAAGCATTAATAGAAAGTGTAGATAAGGATATAAATGAAGTACAGTGTACAATACCGGTTATATTTAAAGGTTTTTCAAGCGCCGATAAAAACGCTACACTTTCCGGCATAGTCCATTATACAATACATGCTAACGACAGAGGTAATGTTAGTGTTACAGCATCTTCTTTGGCAAATATGTTCCGTTCAAATTTCAAACCTATTTTTAGTAACAGGCAAAAGAAATATTTTGCATTTGAGTATAAAACAGGTTCTGGGGACACAATAGATGCTATTAACAATTTGCCGTTGGAAGAATTTGGAGATTTCTTTAACCCTCTAGATTATTAATTTTTTTAATGTCAATATTTTAAACTTTAATTTTAAAATATTTACAAATTTAACTTAGTATGATATTATCACTCACAGGAAAAGGATAGCTTATGAAAAAAATTATATCATTATTATTATGCTTAATGCTTTTTAATGCAACATCGCTTACAATAGCTGCAGAAACAGTCACAACAGAACATTTGAATTTACCAAAAGAGTTGGCAAAACAAACACCAACCAATGTTGTAAATAAAAGCAATATGCTTGTAAGCATATTAGAATACAATACTATGCAATTAACTTTCGCAGAAGACTTTACAGGTAAAACCGCAAAAGTAGGAGATAAAGTTCCGTTTTTATTAAAAAATGGTGCATATACAAACGAAGGAACCGAAATATTACCGCCTTCATCAAGAGTTATAGCTGAAGTTTCACGCATTGAAAGACCAAAAGCTTTTAACAGAAGCGGTAAGGTGTATTTGGACTTCAAATATGTTGAACTTCCGGACGGAAAACAAATTCCGATGGACGCAAAATTATTTGGGAAAAAAGATTTTTTGTATAGAGGCAAGTTGAATGCTTTGGGTAAAGGTTTAGGCTCAACTCTGGGAGGTATGGCTGTCGGAACAGCTGCAGGCTGCGGTATAGGTATTGCAGCAGGTGCTGTAGTTGTAGGCGGCTTGGCAATCGGTATGCCGGTAGGATTTGCTGTCGGAGGATTAATCGGTCTTGTTGCTCCCGGATTAAACTATAAAGCAAAAGCCGGTGACAAAGTTAATATTCAATTATTAGAAGACCTCAATATTCAAAAATAACAAAGTTAAATTATTAAACAAAAGAGAGACGATGGATAATTCGTCTCTTTTTGTTTTTATTATTTAAAATAAAAATTAATATTAAAGAACTGGCAAAAATTTTTTTTACATATTTTAAAATTAATAAAAGGAGTTATATAACATGCAGATTTCGAGTAATTACAATAATGCCCAAAATTTTAAAGGGCTGGATTATTCAAGAGTTTGTTATGATGGTTTAAAACTTGTCAAAAAGGAATTACCTCAATTAGAAGAATTGGGCAAAAAATATGATATAAATTTATCAACTCGCTATGACCCTATGTTTGACGATGAATATATACAA
Source organism: uncultured bacterium (assembly GCA_902796585.1). Classification (GTDB taxonomy): domain Bacteria; phylum Cyanobacteriota; class Vampirovibrionia; order Gastranaerophilales; family Gastranaerophilaceae; genus CAG-196. The sequence continues at coordinate 4,268 of CADBPN010000114.1, read as the reverse complement.
GTTTTTGTTAATCACTTAGGTAAAAAACCAAATATTTTAAAAAAAATATTTTGCTTTCGAGGCTGGGCTGAATGCAAAGTAGACTGTGAATCAATAACAGATACAGTCAAAAAAGCAATAGCTACATTGAAATAATTTGTATTCAATAACAATTTAGATACAGCAATAGCGTTATTCGATTCATTCGAATAACGCTATTGCTGTGAATGAATTATCAAAATTTAAACAAATTTTAAGTCTGTGTACAAGTATGGTTGAATCAATTTGAAAATATATTTGTAACAATTTATTAATATTTACATTAAATTAGACAATTATTTAAAAAAAAAAATACTTTTATAAAACAGGGGATATTTATAAGGATATAATATGAAACATTTATATAGTTTAGATAATTATTCAGATAGCTACAAAGAATTCGGTAATAAAGTATTAAGTGATAGCAGAAATACACTGAACAAGCTTGGAATAAAAGTTTTTCCAGAGAACGCTGTTAAAAATGATAATGTGGATTCTTTTGTTGTAAAAAATAACGATGATAAAGAAAAAAAACCTACTAAGAAAACTGCAGATGAACCAACAGGAAATTTAGAAGAAGTAAAACTAAAACATAAAAAAAACGATGGAAATTGGATTAGAGAATCATTACCAACATCCAATGATATTTCATCTTTATCCAGCAGCTTAAAAAGTCAAGGTGCCACTTTATTAAGTCAAACAGTATCACACACACAAAATACAGAAGACAAAGGTAACTTACCAAATAATTCAAATGAAAATAATGATTCTTATGATGAATTTGATATTAGGGATGTTGAAAATGATATTGATAACATAAATACACTATCTAACGCTTCGGATGATGAAGGAGCAGGAAACCCTTTACAAACTCTGTTTGAAAAAGATTTAAACGACGGTTTCAAAACTTATAATTTTTTGGGAACAAATTTTAAAATAACACCTGATTTTTCCGAAAGTAATATATGCGCTTATTCAGACAATTTATATCAAAAGAAACAAACTTCAGTTGTTTTTGGAGGAACAACAAATATTTTTTACAAAAAAAGTAACAACTCCACTGCCAATGTCGAGTATAATGCTTACGCTTTTGGAAAACACAAATTAAATAAATTTACGGTAGGTGCAGGAGCCATGGGGACAGGAAAAGATAATGTAAACAATATATACATAAGTCTTGGAGCAATGCATAATCAGTCAAAAATTTATGGAATTATTCAAAAAGAAATAACAATCATACCCGGACTTCCGACCCAATATCATACAAATTTAAATGTAGGCATCGGTAATTCTTCCGGATATCTTGACCCGGAGTCATATCATGATGAAGACAAACTTATTGAAGAAATAAGTGATATTGATAATCAAGCTCAAAATGTTGAAAATAAAGAAAGTAAAATCTTTGATCCTGAAGAAGTAAAGAATTCTGATAACTCAGACAATACCATTGTAAATTTCATATTTGAAAAAACAACTAATGGTTATGAATTGGGAGTTAAAGGCGGCTATATTTTTAAATTTACTAATGAAAATAAAAATCATTATTTTATTTTACCTTATGGACAAATATCTAATACGAGCGTTGAATCTTGCAATACAAACGGTGAAACAAGTGAAGGAGCTAAATTTATATTAGGTGCACACTTAGGACAAACGGCTGAATTAAAAAATGGTTGGGAGATTAAAACAAAAGGTGTTATTGAAGCATCTCACACCGTTTCTCAGAGAACGAGCCCCAATAATTATATATTAGGTAATGTAAATTTTAAAGCCCGCAAAAATAATTTTAGCGGTGAAGTATTATTTGGCGGTTACTACACAAGAAATAACGCATTTTGTGCATGTACTGAATTAAAAGCACAATATGATTTAAATAAAAACGTAACTTTGTACTTAAAGGGCGGATTTGCTAATTATAAATTTGATGACGATAATTCCAATAATGATACAAAAAATAGTATAACTCAGATTGCAGTTGGCGGACATTTTAATTTTTAATGAAAGAATTTAGAACTAATAATTAATATATCTTCAAATCAAAAAAAGAACCAAAATTTTCAACTATTGCAAAAATTATACCAAAATTATTATCTTTACCCATTATAAACCTCCATTTAATTTTATGAGGTCTAGTTACATAAATTAACATTGTCTTATAGTATATTTAATAAACAAAACTATCAGAAATATAGTAATTTTTAATTTTTATGTTATCTTTAGTTTGTAAGCTGAAACACATATTAAATAAGAGTAAAGGAAGTAAATATGACAGAAGAAACAAAAATATGCCCATTCTGTGGCGAAGAAATTTTAGCCGTTGCAAAGAAGTGCAAACACTGTGGAGAATGGTTAAAAGAAGAACAAGAAGAAACACCAAAAACTTTACAATGTCCTGCATGCGGAGAAGATATTTTGCCTAACACAACTACTTGTGAACATTGCGGAGAAGCTATTAATAGTGAAAAATTTTTAGATAAATTAAATGGTGCAGCTATTGATGATGTTTGGAAAGAACGATTTACAATAGTTGAAAAACGAGCAATTAACGGTATCATGTGGCAACAATCAAATGATTTTAAAAATGTTTCAATGGACGAAAATGGGGAACAATTGAAAAAGTTATATTTAAATAAGAGTACTATATTAGTACTTTTATGCCCACTGATTTATTATTTAGTTAAAGGAATGTGGATAAAAGCGATTGTGTATTTTTTATTATACCTTGTTTTACAGCTTTTATTCGGCGGTTTTTGGGGCATAACATATATTTTGTTTTGTATTCTTCTATATCCTTATGATTATTACAGATTAAAAGTATTAGGCAAACAATGGTAATAAAGGAGATTGAATAATGAAAGAAACAAAAAAGTGCCCATTTTGTGGAGGAGAAATACTTGCAACTGCAAAGAAATGCAAGCATTGTAAGCAGTTTATTGAAAAAAAAGAGAATAAAGCAGATGACATAACAAAAGACATAGATACATTATCCAATACACCTACAAAAAATCAAATTATAGGTGCAATTATTGTCGTTGCTATTATTGTTTTAATTATTGTAGGTTTTGTATCTTGTACCTCAAATAATTTATTCACAGGTTGTATTCCACCAAATAGTAATACTCCCGATTATATGCGTTGGCATTGTAAAGACAATGAATATTATGATACTGTTGATGTTTATATAGAAAACAAACAGCCTAATTATAAAGTATATAAATGGGTAGATATTAATGGTTATAAGGACTCTTATACATTAGGACAACAAATATACAAAGATGGTGAGTATGTTTGTACTTCATATACGCAACCTGATGAAATTCATCATTGTAACGGTGCACAATTTACAAAGCTGATGAAAGAGAGTTCTTTAAAACTCGACAGTATACTTAGCTTAAACAGGACAAAAAGAGAAATGTTGTATACAATATCATCAATAATAGACACAAGAAAGAGCTTTGTATCTCAAATGTCAAGAAAAATATATGATGAAAAACTTTATAATTGGGATTATCATATATCTCAAGACAAACCGAAATATGAACATAGGTTTCCTTTAAATTGTAAAGAAATGATATCCGCATTGGATATAGACGAAAAGATAACAGACTTAAAGATTGATAGTTGTCAGATAAAATTTAAAAATGATGATATTGTTGCATTTAGCGAAGATGGCAAAAAAGCAACAGTATATAATAGCAGTGATGACCCTAAATACTATGTAACGTTTAAAATACAAGATTTTAGTAATCCGCTCGATAACACATATAAGATAACCTATGATTATATAGATGAACAAATACCCGCAAATGATTATATTCAAAATGCGATTAATTTACGTCATTTTACAGATGAAGAAATGAAAGCAGAGAAAATATATTAAAATGGAGAGAGTAAATAGGTCGGGTTTTAACCCGACAAAATAATTCTACAGTAAGAAAAACAGACCGATTAATAATCGGTCTGTTTTAGTTAAACTGGGCATGAAGAGACTGTCTTGGATTTTTTGCGTTAAACGAGTCTACGGATTTTCTTTTCGCAAACAAAGTTTGCTCCAAAGAAAAGTCCTTCGCTCTCTGCAAAAAATCCGCTCGAACTCTGAGCCACTCAGTGGCTGGGAGTTCTCGTAAATACTCCACACAAAGTAATAGGGTAATACAGATACATCTGTATTACCCTATTACTGGGCATGAAGAGACTCGAACTCCCACGCTTGCGCACTAGTTCCTAAGACTAGCGTGTCTACCATTCCA
>CADBPN010000113.1 GCA_902796585.1 uncultured bacterium | reverse complement strand
TTATGGTAACGGCAGGGGTAAATACGGAGAATTATATGAACTTGCGTTAAAAAATGCAATTAACCTGATTGAAAATGAAAAAATAAAGAAAATGGCAAAAATCAGAGATGATTTTAATGAGGTTGGTTCGTATCTTGCCGAAAAATTAAAACTTACCAATTTCCCCAATAGGATTGAGTGTTATGATATTTCCCACATTCAAGGTACTAATACTGTTGCCTCTATGGTTGTTTTCCAAAACGGACTTCCTAAAAAAACTGCGTACAGAAAGTTTAAAGTCCGCTTGACAGAAGGAAAACCTGATGATTTTTTGTCAATGAAAGAAGTTTTATCAAGAAGACTTAAACGGCTTGGCGAACCAAAGTGGGAAAAACCTGATTTGATAATTATTGACGGCGGTAAAGGACAGCTTTCTTCTGTTATGCAGATTGTTGAAGATATGGGAGTAAAAATCGGTAAAGGCGGAATAGACTTTGTTTCTCTTGCAAAACGTGAAGAAGAAGTTTTCCTTCCCAATCAATCAAAATCAATTCTTCTCCCCCGGGATTCGAATGCACTATATTTGATACAAAGAATAAGAGATGAAGCTCACAGATTTGCAATCACTTTCCATAGAGACTTACGTTCAAAAGCTGCTATTAAAGAAACCGGTGATTCTAGATAAATTAAGAGTGTGCGAAAAGTTTAAAGTTTGACATGTACAAGCAGTAGTTGCACAAATAACTCATTTACACTGTTTTTTTGAGTTTTTTGCCTCCACAACGTTTACTATATCTTAATAATAACAAACAATAGCAAACGATTGAATGTGGGCAACAGTAATAGGTCAGCAGAATAAATCTCATGCAAATAGAGCATGAAATAAATACATGACATGTTAAACTTTGAACATGGAAAAGAAACACAACAATATCCAATAGATTCAAGGTGTAAAGACTGTTCTTTGTTTCAAGTAGTAGAAGAATTAAAGAAAGAAATAGTTGTATTAAAAACAAAAGTATCAGAATTAGAAAAAGAGTTGGAACAATATCGTAAACCACCAAAAGATTCAAGTAATACTCACTTTTTTGCTTTTTAATGAGGTCAAATGTTTTATTATACCATTTAATCCCCTTTCATTCAAATTAAACCTGCTGACCTGTTACATAAACGACGGTTTGTAACAAAATGTAAAGACGAATTTTGTCGTTTGACAAAGTGTCTCAAATTCAATGATAGTGCCTGACGGGACGGGACGGGACGAGTAGAATTTTTAAAATTCCGAAGCAATTTTTTCTTCGCAAAATACTTTATATAAATACAAGGGATATTAAGAAAAAGAAGCTAGGCTATTAAAAGGCTTAATTTGCGAATTTTAACAAAAAATAAATAAAAGAAAGCGAGGATTAAAATGTCAGGAGTAAACAATGTATCACAAGTATCACAAGCAGAAAGCGGAAAAATGTCAAAATTAGAAAAAATTGGCTGTTTTGCTGTAGGAGCAGCTTTGATAACCAGTACAATTTGGGCTCCGGGAGCCAAAAATTTTATTAAAAATTTTGGAAAAGTTAAACCGGGACAACAATTACCGTTTGGAAAATATGTGAAACTGAGTGAAGATGTTAAAACGTTAAAAATGGGAACAAGCAGATATAGCGTTGAAGATCTTGAATTTTATGCAAAAGAAAATTTAAATATTGGTGAAAGTATGGTATATGGACGTGAAAATTTAGTACGCGCGTTTGAAACTAATCTCGACCCATGTATATCTTCACGACATTTACAAATTTTAAGAAGCGGTGAGAATAAATTTCGATATATGGATATATCATCAAATGGTACAAAAGCAGCAAATGGTACAAATGCAGGTTTGGAGCTTTGGACGTAAAATTTTAAATTTTTTACAATTTTAAATGTAACGATTTCTTAATAAAATAAAAATTTTAGGCAATTTTTTGTCCGATAATTACTTTATATATATAAGCAATATAATGTAAATTTAATACGAGGAGGATACTATGTCCGGAGAAAATACTAAATTTATCAGTGAGTATCATGGTTTTGATGATGATTACAAAGCTGAAATGCTACGAATGCGCTTAAGTTTTTCAAGAGCAAATTTTGAACATGTCAGATTTAAATTTGCGATGCAGCTTAGAAATAATGCTTCAGTTGCTTAAATAGTTTTCGTATACAAAAAGCGGTTGGATTTATCCAACCGCTTTTTATTTTTAAACAAATAAAATGTCAAACTACTTAATTTCAACAGTAGCGCCAGCTTCTTCAAGTTGTTTCTTAATAGCGTCAGCTTCTTCTTTCTTGATGCCTTCTTTAACAGCTTTAGGAGCACCGTCTACTAAATCTTTAGCTTCTTTTAAGCCTAAACCTGTAATAGCACGAACTTCTTTAAGAACTGCAATCTTCTTATCAGCAGGAACTGATGCTAAGATAACATTTACTTCAGAAGCAGCTTCTTCAGCAGGAGCAGCACCGGCAGCAGCAGGAGCAGCA
>CADBPN010000112.1 GCA_902796585.1 uncultured bacterium | reverse complement strand
CATCTGGGTCCGTAAGCCGCAAACACTCTTACGGCTGCTGTCTTGGATTTTCTCCACGCTCAGTTGGGTTGCACCCAACCTACTACTATTTAGTAAGACAAATACAGCTAATAGCACCGGAAAGAAAATTAAAAGATGACACATCCGTTTTATCACTATACTGCAGAGAGCCGAGAGAATCGCTTATTTTTACAGGTCCGCCTTACCATCAGGAAAAAGACAGTTACTTTGCTAAAACATTTATGGATTTCAAAGGTAAAAAAGCAATATCCGGCGGAACTACCGCAAATATAATTTCCAGAGAATTGAATATACCTATTATCGCAGAAATGTCACTTAATGCAGGTAAGCTTCCCGGGCTTTCTAAAATGGAAGGTGTTGATTTGGTTACTGAAGGAATTTTAACACTTACAAAAACCCTGGAATATCTGGAAAGCGGTAATTCGGAAAAAGATGCAGCTCAAACTTTAATGAATTTTCTGCTTGATAGCGACATTATAAATTTTATAGTAGGTGCGCAAATGAATAAGGCACACTATGACCCAAATTTACCGATTGAAATTGAAATCAGAAAAAATATAATAAAACAAATTGCAAAAGTTTTAGAGGAAAAGTATTTGAAAAAAGTTAATGTACAATTTGTATAATAAATTTAATTTTTTTGATTTATAAATGCCTTCGCATACGCTGCATTGATTTCAGCAGATGATGACAATGGTGTTTTCAAATCTGCATAAACATCAGGTTCGCTTTGGCGTTGCTGTTCCAACTCCAACTCACCTCCTGAACGAGCATTATATATATCCGGTTCCCCGGATACATTAGCTTGCATTGGTTTAAATTGTACGTAATTAAATTTTAAATTGTGATTAATATTCATAAGTAACCTTTCTTTTATAATCTCTATAACGGCATATTTTTTTAAAACTTTAATTAATTCCTAAAAATTTTTACAAATATTTACATAATTATTGAAAAATGCATTAACTACGTGGAATTAATTGCTTTAACTTTATTCAAGCTATACTAAACAGTAACTTGCTTTATTATCCGACTTTTCTATATTTGATTTTTTACCAAAATTTTCTGCCTGCTTATTAGTGTACTTAGTTTATAAAATTTGAGTACAAGCTTTACAGAGCATAATACTTAATCAAGTGTTAATGATATAATCAATTTATGAAGATTAAAATTATTGCACTCGGCAAACTCAAGGAAAAATTCTTAAAAGACGGAATTGACGAATTCCTAAAACGTCTTACATCTTATACGACTATGGAAATAACAGAATTAACCCCCATAGAAATAAAAGATGAAAATTTAACAGATAAAGTTTTGAAAGATGAAGGCGAAAAAATTCTTTCGTTAATAAAGGATGATGCATTCGTAATAACCCTTGAAATTCAAGGAAAGCAATTAACATCAGAAGAATTTGCCGAAAAAATTAACGAAATAACAAATATGGGTACAAATGAGCTTGTTTTTGTAATAGGTTCTTCTTGCGGATTATCAAAAGAAGTTTCCAATCGTGCAAATTTTAAACTTTCTATGTCCAAAATGACATTTCTTCACCAATTCGCAAGGCTTATTCTTGTTGAACAAATATACAGAGCCTTCAAAATAATAAAAAATGAAAAATACCACAAGTAGGTAAGATAAAAATTTAAAGTTGTAATATAATTCTAATGAGGTTTAAAATATGATTTACAATAACGTTTTGGAATTAATCGGAAATACTCCTCTTGTAAAATATGCCGATAATATTTGTTTAAAACTTGAATACTATAATCCTTCAAATTCAATAAAGGACAGGGCTTCTTATTCAATGATTAAGAATGCAATGGATAGAGGCGAAATAAATAAGGATACCGTAATTATAGAACCGACCAGCGGAAATACCGGAATCGGTTTGAGTATGTGCTGCGCGGTTCTTGGCTTGAAATTAATAATATGTATGCCGGAATCAATGTCTTTGGAAAGAAGAAAAACAATGTCCGCTTATGGTGCAGAGCTTGTGTTAACTCCCGCGTCCGCAGGAATGCAAGGAGCTGTTGATAAAGCCTATGAATTACAAAAACAATATCCGAACAGCTTTATTCCGATGCAATTTTCAAATCCGGATAATCCGAAAGCTCACGAAAAAACAGCAAAAGAAATTAAGGAATCTCTTGAAGGAAAAGAAGCCGTAGTTGTCGCCGGAATAGGAACCGGAGGAACCGCTTGCGGAATTAAAAAATATTTTCCGGAAGCTCTCGTATTTGGGGTTGAACCGAAAGAAAGCCCTTTGTTTACGGAAGGGTTTGCCGGAGCTCATAAAATTCAGGGTATAGGTGCAAACTTTAAACCCGAAATATGCAAGGATAATAACTTAGACGGAATAATTTCCGTAAAAGGCGATGATGCAATAGATGCTGCAAAAGAACTTGCAAGAAAACATGGAATTTTCTGCGGTATTTCCGCGGGTGCAAATCTTTGTGCCGCAAAAATGATAAGCAAAAAATATCCGGATAAAATCATTGTATCCATCGTTCCCGACAGCGGAGAAAGATATCTATCCGTTTGGCAGGGGTAAAGGGGTAAAGGGGTAATGAGGTAATGGGGTAACGTTCCAAAGAAATAACAGGTAAAGGTAGTAATAATGATTAAACGAGCTATTAATAAGTTAAAAGAAGATATAAAAGTAATTTACGAAAAAGACCCTGCTGCTAATAATATAGTAGAAGTATTATTTTGTTATCCCGGTCTTCAAGCATTAATCTCGCACAGAATTGCTCACAAACTTGCGTACTGGGGAGTTCCTTTTATTCCCAGATATCTTTCTTTTTTAACCAGAATTATTACAGGTATTGAAATTCACCCGAAAGCACGAATCGGAAACAGATTTTTTATTGACCATGGCGAAGGAGTTGTAATAGGTGAGACTGCCATAATTGGTGATGATGTCTTAATTTATCAGCAAGTTACTCTTGGCGGAACTGGAAATGACCATGGAAAACGTCACCCTACTATCGGAAATAACGTTATTATCGGCGCCGGGGCAAAAATATTAGGTAATATAACAATAGGTGATAACACAAGAATCGGAGCCGGTTCGGTCGTAGTAGATAATGTTCCTGAAAATTCTACCGTTGTCGGTATCCCCGGCAGAGTGGTACAGCAAAAATTTATTAACCATGAGGGAATTCTTATGCATAACAGAATCCCTGACCCCATAAAATGTGAACTCAATCGGCTAAAGTATGAAATTGAAGATTTGAAAGCAAAACTGCAAGAACAAAAAACTTCCGATTAATTATTGTTTATTAAAAACAAATTATTGATAAATTTTTAGCCTTGGCGCAGAGTTGAGAAGTTTTTTTGTGTACTCGTCTTTTGGAAAATAAAATATCGAATTTGTATCATTCTCTTCAACCAGTTTCCCAAAATACATAATACCGATTCTATCCGCAAGATATCTTATTACATTAAGATCGTGAGAAATAAAGAGAATTGTTAGATTTCTCTGAGTTCTTAAGTCCTTCATTAAATTTATAATCTGAGCTTGGATGCTTGCATCGAGCGCACTTACCGGTTCATCTGCAATTAATAATTTAGGGTTAAGTATAAGTGCTCTTGCAATTGCAATTCTCTGCCGCTGACCGCCGGAAAATTCGTGCGGATACAAGTTCAAAACGTTTTCGTTTAGTCCGACATCTGATAAAGTTTCTTTTATAACGGCTTTCTTTCTGCATTTTGAAAAAGTTGTATTTATATCAAGAGGTTCTTGCAAAATATCGCCGATTTTCATTTTGGGATTAAGGCTGGAGTACGGATTTTGAAAAACCATTTGAACTTCTCCCGGATATTTTTTTCTTTCTTCTTTTGTATGTGAGAGAATACTTTGACCGTTATATATAATATCTCCCGATTTTACAGGAACAAGTTTTGTGATTGCTTTGGATAAAGTAGATTTGCCGCAGCCGGATTCTCCCGCAAGAGCGTATATTTCACCTTGCTTAATATTCAGTGAAACATCATTTACGGCTCTGAGAACAGAATTTGTTCCGTTTTTTATACTTTTGTATTCTACCGTCAAATTTTTTATTTCAAGCAAATTATCCATAAAACTATTCTAGCATTATTTGTTAGGTAATTGAATATCTGAATGATTAATTTATGATATAATTGGTCATAAATTATAAGGAGTATATATGGAAACTGTAAGACAGTACGTAACACCCAAGAATATTATATTTTTTGTAATAACAGCTTTATTATTAGTATTTATTGCAAAAATCAAGGATATTGCAATCCTTTTTTTTGCTTCATTTGTAATTGCCTGCTCTCTAAATCCGCTTGTTGATAAATTATCAAATAAATTCAACAGAGGACTTTCGTCAGCGCTGGTTTTATTTGGTGCACTGGCAATAGTAGCGGGGTTTATAGTTCCGATTATTGTAATGGGTTCGCATCAGATTAAGTCATTTTTAAACTTGCTTCCCGAATATGTGAAAAATATTGAAACTTTTCTGACGAGTATTCCGATATTAAAAAATACTAATCTCACTACCGTAGATTTAGGCGGAATTGTTTCTTCAGCTTCGGGTTTTACTTCCGATATCGTATCTAATTCTATAAATTTAAGTAAGGAATTAGTTTCAATGCTTGTGTATTTTCTTGCGGCCTGTATTATTATTTATTACTTTATGTCGGATAAAGATGTCGTTCGCAAGGCATATTTAAGTTTGTTTCCCTCACAAATGAAAGATAGAGCCGGAGAAATAATGTCCTCTATTTCTCAAAAAATCGGAGGATACGTTATAGCTCAGGCTGTAACAATAATTAGTGTCGGTTTAATTGTTATGATTGGGCTGCTTATTTTAAGAATTGATTATGCGATACTTTTAGGCTTGGTAACTGCAATTTTTGACATAGTTCCGGTTGTCGGCCCGACATTGGCTCTTATAATTATGATTCTTGCCGTATACAACACAGGCGCTCTGAAAATCGGCCTTGTAATTTTATTATTCTTATTTGCACAGTGGGCGGAAAACAATTTGGTCAGACCATACGTTTTTAGCAAATTTTTGGATTTGCACCCGCTTATAATATATTTCTTTTTATTTGTAACGGCGCAGTTTTTGGGTATCGTAGGCGTGATTTTTGCTCCCGCAATAGCCGCTACAGTATGCGTATTAATTGAAGAACTCTATATAAAGAATATAAATAACTAATTATGAATAAAAGCAAAGACTTATACAATTTTATTATGGCGTATCCGGCATCGGAAGAATTTGCACTGTCTTCTCTCGGATATATGTGGTTGTATAAAATTGCTGATTCTCTGGAAGGAATAGAAACTAAGCGCATATCTGCCGACAGTTTGAATATTGACAAACGAGAAATAGATTCATTGGCTTTTTCTCTGTCTTTTGATTTCGATTTTATGGGAGTTTTTAAAATCCTTGAAAAACTCAGTATCCCATTTTATTCGGAACAAAGAGGAGAAGAATTCCCGCTGATTTTTGCAGGAGGACCGGTTATTACAACTAATCCGAGGCCTTATGAAAAAATATTTGATTTTATGATGATAGGTGACGGTGAAGTCGGAATTAAAGAAGTTTTGGAAATATTAAAAAACGAAAAAGATAGAAATGCTGCATTAGAAAAATTATCAAAGATTGAAGGAATTTATATTCCGAATAAAACTGTAAAAAAACGCACAGAAGCATTAAACAGCGTTATTTACACCCCAATAGTGAGCGATAAAAGTTATTTTAAGAATACTTTTATTATAGAAGTTGCAAGGGGTTGTATGAACAGATGCGCTTTTTGTACGGCTTCTTATATAAACTTACCGTTCAGGAATTATGAATACGATAAAGTTATTGAAGCAATAGAATTTGGACTTACAAAAACGAACAAAATTGCACTTCTCGGTGCTCAGATAAGCGCACATCCGAGATTTAACGATATAATGCAGTACATTAGAAACAAAATAGAATCAGGAACAAAAATAGAGCTTGGAATTTCTTCGCTAAGGACTGACTCCGTTACTCCGGAAATGGTACAAACATTAGTACTTGGCGGGCAAAAGAATTCAACAATTGCAATTGAAGCCGCAAGTGAAAGGTTAAGAAAATTTATTAATAAGAATTTGAAAGAAGAGCAAATTTTAAATGCCGTAAAAATATCGAGAGAAAACGGACTAAAAGGGTTAAAAATATATTCGATGATAGGTATTCCGACTGAAACAGATGAAGATATACAAGAGTTTATAAGGTTAGCAAAACGGATAAAGGCTGAAAACAAAGGATTTAATACAGCTTTTTCTTTTTCGACATTTGTCCCCAAACCGCAAACTCCGTTTCAATGGGCAAGCCGGGAAGAAACAAAGAGTTTGGAAAAGAAGCAAAAGTATTTAGAAAAAGAACTCTCAAAGCTTGGTATTTCTTCCAAGTTTTCCAGTGCAAAATGGGATTATTGGCAGACTGTTTTATCCAGAGGCGGTGCCGAATTAACAGAATTAATGGAATACGTTTATAAAAACGGCGGAAAATTGTCTGCATATAAATCCGGTGTAAAAGAATTGAATATAAAGACAGAAAAAGCCATCGCAGGATATGGATATGATGAGGATTTGCCTTGGGATATTATTGAAAATTATCCGCCAAAGGATTTGTTAGTCAAAGAATATAAAAGATTAGAAAGTAAAATATAAAAATATTTACAATTAAGCAATGTTTTAGTAGAATAGTAAACGAAACCATAGAGGGGTGTCCGAGTGGTTGATGGTGCGATCTTGGAAGGGTCGTGTGGGGGCAACTCCACCGTGGGTTCGAATCCCATCCCCT
>CADBPN010000111.1 GCA_902796585.1 uncultured bacterium | reverse complement strand
GTTTATGATTTTCCAAGACAAAATGTAATTACAAAAGATAATGTTTCAATCAGCATCAATGCTCTTTTGTATTTCCAAATTGTTGATCCGAAATCTGCAGTATATGAGATTCAAAATCTTCCGGAAGCAATTGAAAAATTGACACAGACAAACTTAAGAAACTTAGTTGGTCAGCTTGATTTGGACGAAAGTTTGGTTTCAAGAGACAAAATTAACCACGAATTAAGAAAAATATTAGATGAAGCAACTAACAAATGGGGTGTAAAAGTTAACAGGGTAGAACTTCAAGATATTATTCCCCCGAAAGATATTCAAACTGCAATGGAAAAACAAATGAAAGCAGAAAGAGACAGACGTGCAGCAATTCTGGAGGCAGAAGGTGAGAAAAAGTCCGCTGTGTTAAGAGCAGAAGGTGAGAAAGAGGCTGCAATCAACAGAGCTGAAGGTGAAAAACAGTCAAATATATTACGTGCAGAAGGTGTTGCACAAGCTCGTATTTTAGAAGCAGATGGTGAAAAAGAGGCAATTCAAAGAATAATTAATGCGCTTTCTGATAAAGGTCAGCCGGACAAATACTTAATTGCGATGAAATACTTAGATACAATGAAAGCTATAACAAGCGGTAAGGATAATAAAGTTGTTTATATGCCGTACGAAGCAACCGGAATTTTAAGTTCTGTTGACGGTATTAAGCAAATGTTTGATTCTAATAAATAAAATTTGTCAATTATATACAAGCCATCAAAAAATAAGTCTAAAACTACTAATAATGTAGTTTTAGACTTTTATTATTTAATATTTATAAATTTTTTTCGCATATACATGCATATATTGTAAACTTTTGTAAATTTTTTAAACATTAAATAGCAAAATTTTTTCTTTACAATTATTTATCCAAATATAAAGCTCTCTCTTCTTATTTAAACGGACAGGCCTTGATTTATATACAAGGTCTTTTTTTTATTTATTTTTTATTTTTTGTTTTATTCCGAATTTAATAATTTTATTTAAAATATTTTGTGGAAATTTCGATAAAATTTTTGCGCAGAAAGCATCTTTTCCTACTGTATATGAGGGTTTAGGATTTTTTAAACTATCTATCTTTATTATTGTATCAATTACTTTGTTAACGGAGAGTCCGTTTTTTTCATTTGCTTCTGCATTTTTTATTACGTATTTCATTTCATCTGAATATTCTTCAAACTGTTCAAAATATTTTGAGTTTTCATTTATTGATTTTCCCCAAAGAGGTGTCGCAATCACTCCCGGTTTAACAGAGACAACTTTTATATTTTTTTTGTTTTCAACATTTAAAGCATTAAAAAATATATCCAATGCTCTCTTGGATGCGCAATAAGGTGATATAAAAGGAAAAAATCCATAGCTTGCCATTGAACTTATATTGATAATTTTCCCGCCTTCCAAGATTGGGATTAAATGTTGAGAAAGTTCAAGATGTCCGAATACATTAACATCAAACTGTCTGCGAGTTTCATCTATATTAATTTTTTCAACCGGTCCGGCAACAACACAACCTGCAACATTTATAATAGTATCTATTTTGGTGCATTTTGACAGAATATATTCACATGCAAGTTTTATTGTTTCAGGACGAGAATAGTCTATATAAAACGGGTAAATATTTGGTGACAACGAAGCTAAAACTTCTTTATGAGCAGGGTTTCTGTATCCTGCAAATATAATATTATTTTCTTTTAGCTTATCGACAAGTGCCTTGCCAATTCCGGAAGTTGAACCGGTTACAACATACGTTTTAGTCTTCATTTGCAGGTCTCATTAATAATATTGTAGAACGATTAATTTGAATAAAATCGTGGCATTCCGGTTCTTTGTTTGTAACCAGTTTTCTTTCAAGTCTGCAATTTTTTATGGCGATAAAATTTTTGTTACTGTTCAATACTTCAGTAATCATTCGACTTTTTTTGCCTATTTTGGGCTGAAAAATATACCCGACTATTATAAATTCTGCCGTCTCAATGTAAACTTTTTCTTTCCAAACGGAATTTATTATATCAGTAATTTCTTTTTCTTTCATTAAAAATTCCTTTCAATATTATGACATGTATGATTGGAATAATGGTAAGTATAGTGCTAATGCCATTACAAGAACGATACCGCCGATTACAAGGAGCATCATTGGTTCTATCATCTTTGTCATCGTATCTATTATGCCGTCTAAGGTTCTATCTAAGAAGTTTACACCTTTTTCAAGCATATCTCCTAAACGACCGGACTGTTCACCGGTTGCAATCATAAACAAAAGCATCTTTGGAACTATTTTAGTAGATTTGAGAGCTTGAGATACTTGTAAACCTTGTTGAACTTTTAAAATTGCACCGCTCATTTTATTTTTAAGTACCGAATTTGTTAATGTTATAACACCCAAGTGCAAACAATCTACAACAGGAATACCTGCATCATAAGATACGCTTAATACAGACATAAAGTTAGAGTAATTAGAATACATGATTAAATTGTTAAGCAAAGGTATTTTTAAGACTGTTTTATCAAGAAATTCTCTTGCCGGTTTCCAATTCAGCATGAAATAGCAAAATGCTGCAAATGCAATTATAAACAATGGTATTGTATACCAAAACTGTTTTAAAAATTCTCCTGCATTTATCATTGTCATTGTAATCCAAGGTAGTTGCTTTTCTTGTTGTTCAAACATTTCTTTGAATGCCGGAAATACAAACATTAGCATTATTAACGTAATAATACAAGCTAAAACAATTACGAATGCCGGATAAATAAGTGTTCCGATAACTTTACTCTTTATATTTTGTTGTTTAGTTAATAAATCTTTGACACGTCCTAATGTCTTTTCAAGCTCACCGGCTTCTTCACCGGCTTTTACAAGACCGATAAAAATGTATCCGAATGCTTGAGGATATCTCGCAAGTGTATCAGCAAAAGTAGAACCTGCCATGATTTGTGTTTTTAATGTTTTTGACAAATCTCTTATCTTTTGTTTAGCAGCTTCCTGTTCCATAAACATTAGTGATTCTACGGCTGGAATCCCTGAAGATAATAAGATTTGCAGTGTTTGGATAAAATCAATTTTTTCAGTTAATGACAAGGATGATATTGTATTAGCTTTATTTTTTGATTTATCGACAAATTCGTTAATTTTAGTAGGGACAAGTCCCATTTTTCTTATAATTTCTCTTGCATCTTTTATGTTTGAAGCTGTAACTTCACCCTTCACAACTTCTTTTCCGCTTTTTAATGCTTGATATGAATATATTGGCATACTAACCTCTTATTTCTTAATCACTCGCGTATCCAAGTACTCTGATAAATTCACTTGTTGTAGTTCTTCCCGCCATAATATGTGCTAAACATGAACTTTTAAGAGTCTTCATTCCTGCAGCAACTGCTACTTCTTCTATTTCTATATCGTGCGCACCTTGCGCTATTAATCTTTTAATTTCTCTTGATATTGGCATTACTTCATAAATGCCCATACGTCCGGAATATCCTAAGTAATTACACTCTTTGCATCCTTTTTTGTGATACATTTTTGTTTTTAATAATTCTTCCTGTAGTTTTGGATTTGTTGTAATGTGTTTAACTTCTTCTTCTGTGGGATAATATCCTTCCTTACAATGATCGCACAGTCTTCTTACAAGTCTTTGAGCAATTACCCCAGTTAATGTTGAAGATACCAAATAGTCTTTTGC
>CADBPN010000110.1 GCA_902796585.1 uncultured bacterium | reverse complement strand
TTTTTTGCCATCCGGCATGGTTATTTCATAGAACTGTTTTCCATCAACAGAAGTCGGCTTGATTTCCATACCTTTAAGTGTTTTGCAGTTTTCAAAACTTGCGGCATCCGGCACCATTCCGATTCTGCCGGACATTATAAATTTCATAGCTGCTTCTACACCTTTTATTGTTCCTAAAGATTGAAGCTGTTCTCCTCCTTCTTCTGCTAAAAGATTAAGCATTGCTTCTGTATAAGACATATTTTTGATTTCTGCAAGTTTCTCATCCGTTAATTCGCCTTTCATTTGTGCTTTTTGGATTAAGATATTTTGAATTGATTCTATACCTACACCACCCTGTTGAATCATACTCACAGTAGTATCAACAATAGTTTGATATCCTGTGAACCCTGCAACTTCTGTTAAGAATCCTGTTCCCTGTGCAACATATCCGGGTGTCTTTGCTGCTATTGCCATTACATCAACACCATTTTTAGCTGTTACTGTTGCCGTTTTTGAAGATGCTTTAAACAAATCACCAACTTTTGTTGCAACTTTTGCCATGTGTTTTTCAACTACTTTTGGTAAATATTTTTGTAGTCCTTTATCAACAACTTTGTCTGTCCAACTCATAACTCTTGATACGGCTAAATTACCCCATACACCACCGGCAGCACCAAAACCTCCGGATTGAACAATTTCCCAACCATATTCTTTTAAATCTTCAGATGTTACATCGGCTTCTCTTGTTAAAAGATTTGTACCTTTTTGCACAGCTGTCCATCCTGCAAGATTAGTTGCACCAACTAATGCAGAACCACCATATTTGCCAAGTGCTTTTAATGCCCATTGTGAGAACTGTTTTGCTTTTGCAAGTTTACCAATATTTCCTAATGCTGTTAACATCATTACAATATCGCATATTGAACCTTTAGTTTGTTGTCCGCTAACTGATTTTTGTGTATCAGCAACGATATCTAAATTAACATTAGAGCCAAAAGCACCTTTAAAAGCATTTAAATATTCTGTACTATCGTCAGCTAATTCGCCTTTTGCAACTTTCATTGTTACATCAATTAAGTTCTGCATTTTATCATTGTCAAAAGCAAATCCATTGGTAAATTCTTTAAATAATTTCTCAAATTCAACGTGATTCGGTGCGTGTTTTAATTGTTCTGCTTTTGCAACCATAGCATCTAATTTGTCCATTTCTTTCCAAATGGTTTCTACATTACCGAATGTTGCATAGTTTGCGATATTCTTTAAACCTTGCCACATTGCATCGCCGGATAAATACCCAATATTTGAATAATACTCGTGCAAGATATCTGATGCTTGTTTCATCATATTATATAGAACATCAGCCGCAAATTCTTCACGTTTCTTTTGCTGATACATCGGATTGCGTTCAAGCTGGCTTTGTCTTATTTGTGCCTCTTGTCTTGTTCTTGGGATTCCTGCGTTAAATAACTGTTCTAATATTTGATGTGCTTCCATTTTGGAACAGTCTTGAAAATCACTTGCAGACAATTGATTAAGATTTGCTTGAACGGCTTGTAAATATTTTTCTTCATCAGTTGTTGCAGGCTTTGTTTGAACACCAAAAGACATACTTCCCAAGTTTGCCATTGGATTAGATTGAACTGCTTCTAATAATCTTTTATATACGATTTGTCCTTTTTGACTTCTCAAATCTAATTTTAAATAATCCGTAATAAATGTTTCTAAAGACACGATATTACTTTTGCCTTGAGTTTGATATGCAGGCATAGATCTTAATTTTTGTGCGTTATTAATCGGGACTGTTAAACCTGAATCAAATAGATTGATATCAGGATAAATATTCAATATAGCATCTTTTATTTCTTTTGCAGATTTACCTTGCATTGAACGAACGACATTCAAAACATTTCTTTTTTGTGTTTCATTAAGAGAATTGTATCTCTGATAGAAAATTCTATTTTGAGCATTAAGAGGGAATGCTCTTTTAATCATTTCAGGTGTATCACTTGATGTAAGCTCAACAGGAACTCTTATTGTCGCACCTTTTGTTAATGCAACCAAGCCATTTGCAGATGTTTCACTTTGATTTAATGTCATTAATTCAAGTACATCAACCCCTAATTCTTTTGCTAAAGCATCAAAGCTTGTATATGTTTTTGTTAATGTATGATTTTTGAAATTCTTATTGTTAACTCTTTCTGCTGCCTTTCTCATTGCATCATTTGCTTGAGCTTGAGCATTCCCTGCAACAGTTCCGCTACCTTTTACAATAGAAGAATCCGCATCATGTGTGCCGGATATTAATAACATACCCGTATCGCCAGTGTGTGGGTTTGCGACCTTCAAGTTATTTAAATTTATTTTCGGATTTAATCTTTTTAAATCAGCAATTGTTAATTCGGGTTTTCCTATTTTACGAAGTTCTTTGTTAACTCTTGCTAGGAAATTATTTATACCCTCGCCATTTTTAATTGGCAAATAAGTATTTCCCTGTCCGTCATAAACAGCACTATATTGTTCTTCTGCACTATATTGAATTTGTTGATATAATCTTTCAGAATCAGCTTTGTCAAATTGTTTTATACTGCTTTCATTGTAAATATTTACAATTGTTTTATCTGCTTTATTCTTTTGTTCAAGAATTTGTCCGTTTTGATTTTTACCAACAGTTATGAGAACTGGTTCGCCATCTTCAACAGTTCTAATTTGACGATAAATAAATTGGTTATCTTCATAATCGCCATTTTCATCAACATCAATTACTTTAGTTAACGAAATATGGTCTTTTCCTTTTATAGTTGTAAGAACAACGTGTGCGGCAGAATTTTCAGTTGCTTCTACATATTCGTAAAGCGTTGTTTCTGTTTGACCATTACCCAAATCAGTTACAACTTGTGTTACTTTACCATTTGTAGTCGTAATGGTTTTGTTTCCGACTTGTTTTTGTGTCGTTTGTTTTGCTTCACGAGATGCTATATCGAATAATTCATTGACATCTTCAAGTTGTATGTCTTCATCCGGCAATTTTTGAGAAATATAACTACCAAATTCTTCTCTACTTAAATTATTGTCAACAGATGCTTCTTGCAGTTCAGTAAAGATGGACTTCCATTCGTTTTGTCCGTCTTTGTTTTTAATCTCGATAGTTCCACTTCCATCCAAGTCAAAGAGTTTAATAAACTTTTGCAGTTTAGGATTTTTGGCAATATCTTCCGGCTTGATGTCATTTAAGTCCTTCAAGCTATACTTTTTACCATTATTCGATTGTAACCAAAAATCGCCTAGTCCCATCGACTAAAATCCATTCCTGTTATCTTACCTGCTAATTGTAATTTGGTTGTGACGTCAAAATTTAAAACCATCTTACAACATGTATTAACGGCACTTTGGGATAAAATCTTTAATAATTTTGGGTAAATTGTTACAAAAAAGGCGAAATTGTTACATTATATATATTGCTATATATCAATTCCTGTTGACTTTTTATCTTTGCAAGTGATTAATACTAAACGATAAAGGAGAAAATATGGAAGAAGTCGGATTGAATATCACTCCAAAAGAGTTTAAACAATTAAGTAAATGGGCAGACGAAG